>JAATVS010000540.1 GCA_014523695.1 Nitrososphaerales archaeon TH5895 | reverse complement strand
CTTGCCTTAACAGACAACATAGATGCAAGGACAGGAGGAAGCGACAGTGTAGCGGCCGGGTCCTCTGATGGTGAAAGTGTAGGAGCTGGATTCAAAACCGCCGTGTGTGGTCCAGATGCTGCACATGCATGCCAAACGTCTGCTGGATAATAGCATCATATATTAGGTAAATAACAAACCTCTCGGATCTTTTTTTAGTGCCAATACTGAAGTGACATTCTAAACGCATCAAAGGCGTCGTCATGACTAGTAACTGGGTTCTAATAATTAGAAACGATAGACTTTTCTCCTTTGATAAGGATTGGGCTATTGACTTAGAAAATCCAAAGAAGAAGACAGTCGAATGCTGTCAATTGTGTAGTATACAAGAAGATATCAAGAGAGTAACTAGTCCTGAGTGGTCAGGTCAACCTGCTAGCTACAACCTTACGAATGGAAAATAAGGTATAAATAATAAATATGGAGTTGGCCGGTGTTAGCTTAAACTAGATTATTTTGGACAACCAGCTTTATCCCCCAAAGCTTTTCCTGGACCTTAGCGCTTCCAGTCCGCCAAGCAATCCAAGAAATGCGCCACCAGCATAGCAGTATTGAACTTTGTCACCCAAGGGTGTCAAGGTGTTGTCTGAATTAACAAGCTCATCACATCACAGGGTGTTTGTAATCCTAGGAAGGTATGCGCTTGCTGACAAAGGTTCCACCCATTTGTTCCACCTCTACTTGATTGCCTGCTGACATAATCTGCATAGAATCCTTTCTCAACCAATAACACATCCAGCTCAGCGTAGATTGATCAGTGTTTATTTCAAAGGAGACAATGAACCAACAGCAGCCGATTCCGGCCCTACGGCAAATAGTGATTGATATCATTTCCTTAGTCTTGGTTTGGTCAAGAAGATATGACACTAGAGCTAGTCATTAAGTGAAGGAAAAAATAAATGTCGTATAAGTCTCTACAGTTCATGCACTAATGCTAATGAGGAATTCACCTGCTACCCACCCTAAATCTGGTGTGGCAGCAGCGACATATTCTATCGCTAGTCTTCACTCTGATCTGGCATGGTTTGCACATTAGCCCATACTTATAATTTGAATGAGGGGAACTTACTTTGTCGTATAGTCTGTTGCACATACCTTTGCAAAAGGTCATTACTTATCAGATGTGCTTCACAGTGATTTAATCATATTGCACATTCTATACTTTAGACTATTACTTCAAGGCTGCTGGCTTTAGTCTACTGCCAGTTGACGCCAAGCGTCGTATTCTACTATCGCTTATTGATTGCTGTTATTGTCATTTTCGCTTTGCTTTATGCACTCTGCAAAGTTAGTATAACCCATTATGCTGTTACAGTAAATGCAAATCCATCTCATAGGTAAGAACTAATACTACTACGCAGACATTATTTATGTAACATTATTCTATAGTTCTGAAACAATGAGATGACAACGATTGAAGCCCATAGCTATAGTTATAGATCATTATGTTTCCGTCGTTAAGCTACGACAATACTTTGCTATCTTTGTCAATGATGTTGTCGTAAGTACACGAACTTCTACAGCTTAGCTCTAGAATCCCTTATAGAAGTTTCATCTATTTATTTATACTATAATATTCTTACTCTAATTTATCTAGATGATAGATCATTAATGTGTAATAATGCAATCCACTTATCTCTATTAACCAGCAGATAAACCACTATGTTCTATGAATCCTTTAACAATGACAACCAACAATTGGCTATCGTTAATGAACAAGATAATATCATAGGATCAGCGGTAGCTAAAAAAATATACTACCAAGGTTTGCTACATCGGTTTGCCTCAATTTTTATCCTGGATACTCAGTCTAGACTTTTGTTACAAAAGAGAGCATTCAACAAGAATAGACATGCCGGGCTTTTTTCTGAATCAGTTAGTGCTCAAGTAGCATATGAAGAAAAGTACATCGATGCTGCTCTGAGAAGAATTAATGAGGAGATAGGACTCGTTCTCGATGAGCATGATGCTTCTAGTGGAAGTCGATTAACACAGGTATGCAAAATGAATATAGATGCAAAGGATGAAGACTATAACTACGGCTTCGCGGGCAATATTGTTAGCAATTCCTGGAGGAAAAATGCATTTGTTACAATATATGAATGCACGCTGGATGATAGTACGATCGAACATCTATCAATAAATCCATATGAAATATCAAATGTCTATTTCTTGTCTCTAGACAAAGTGGTTGAGTTTTTCAACTCAAGTCCCAGCCTGTTCGTGCCTGGCTTCGGATTTACACTGAAAGCATATCTTAACTACTATCAAAGTAAAAGGTAACAAATTAAACATAGTTGGTTACTTAGTTTCATTCCCAATAGCGGAATCTATAAGCATCAATATGTATTCTTTCGGAGTAATTTCCATACCTTGCTTAGCTTTGTAATTGTTGCATATTTCCAATATCTCTTGATATCTATCTTCATCTAATGTAAGATCTATCCGATGTAGGTGCTCATCTTTTTTAGCCATCGAATCTTGATGCTCGTTAGAGTTTATATTGCTTTGTCTTAAATTTCCTCATATTCCAGAAGGCCACCTGTGATCGGAAGAATATCGCCGTATGGTTGATCCGAATCATCTCGCTCAACCGGAACTGTTCCCTTTGGATTGAATTTGAGAAACACAGTAAAATTTCTGGATATTTAAGTCATTCTTCTAGTAAAATTATTACTTCTAAGATCACATAGTTATACTTGATGGGATACCTAGATATTTTAACTAAATACATACTAATGTAAATTTTAGTAGTAATAGAAGGTTCACATAAATATCTAGTTTACAAGTTCTGTTTGATTCTATTATGAAATACAGAAGTAGAACTGAAATCGTTGGACTCATCCTTGATGCCGCAAACGGAGGGGGAGCTACCAAAACAAAAATAATGTACAAAGCCTTCCTATCATTTGCACAACTCCGAGAATACCTCACAATGTTACAGGACAATGGACTCATCGAATTTGATGGCGGGAGGCAAACATACAG
>JAATVS010000539.1 GCA_014523695.1 Nitrososphaerales archaeon TH5895 | reverse complement strand
TAATACTATCATAGATAATACTGTATATTACAGTCAAGGACACGGCTTTATGACTACACAAGACGGGAGAGAAATGGCAAAATGGACTGCTCAAGGAATACGAGAACTCATAGTCAAAGAAAATGGCAAAAGTTTGTTTAGGGGTTCACTCACGAAGTAGAAGACACTGAACAGGCTGAACAGGATGCTGAAAATGAAATTGATGTAGATTATCAACAAGAATGAATACTACTTAAGTTGAACTATTTATCGATTGCTTCAATGGATGGATTTCTATTATCATCACTTGATTACTTTAAATGAAGCAGCATCAATATCAATCACTACATTTCAGATGTTTCAAATCGTAAAGTAGTTTGTAGTTCTAGTGGTCAAGATGTCGAACTATTACTACACGAATAGTGAATAGAGGTCCAAAAATATTATTTCTAGAAGTTCACAAAACTGTTGATGGAATTATGGAAAAAGATTGTAATGGTTTCTTTCCTTTGGAGAATAACTTGTATGCCTTAGTTAAGTTAGGTAAACAGTTAACTTCTTCATTACCAAAATAGATATCTGTTTCTCGGATATTCGACAGACAAATGTCAGCTCCATATTTCTGCAGAATTGGCTCGATATCTCGAATAGAGATTCTGGCGATTTTAGATATTTCTCGATTCGATTTACCTTCATTGTAAAGTTGTACAATAGCCTTTTCCCGATTTTGTCTATTCGACAATGACGTAACCTACGATGTCTTCACATATACAACCTACGCTTCGGTGAACCAATTTTCCAAATCTCATCTGCTAGTATTTTCACATGTTTTGTTATGATCTAGATTATCAGCCTGAAAAAATTAAATTAACTACGCTAAGCTTCATCTTCAATTCAATTCAAAATCCAGATAAGACAATCTTGCCAATAGTTGTACCAGATTCGAGGTTCCTGTGTGCCTTACACAGATTCTCTGCATTTATTGGTGATAATACATCAGTTAAAGTGCTTTTCATTTTGTTATTATCAATAAGGTCGGCTCGCAAGCTGATTTCTGCAACTTCTCAACCTGCTCTTAGGAGTAAAAGAGCCGATCTTATGCATATCTAGGAAGCTGGCCAGAGTCATTGGGGAATTCGCCGGTTCTTACAGATTTCAAAACCTTCCGCATTATGAAATCACCAAGGGAGGAGACGCTTAAGATTGAATCAATAATCGATTTTGTTAATGATGGGGGTGACAGCAAAATCATCTTGCTGTCAAGGAGCCTATCTATTTCGTTCTCAGACATCGAATGGGGATACCAATACCTACAACAATCTTCATTATGCATCACAATGTAGATTATATTATACACATCAACTGGCATGGCATTAGTTTATTTTTTGGCTGCCGTCACGTCTCTGTGAGATAGAGAAATTTGTTATTGGTGTGAAATTGGAATTCAATGAAGGACAGGCAATAGTAATGAAACAACCGTATAACATATAATGATGTATAGCTAGAACATTCTGATTAGTATTAGCTGTGGACACATCAGAAGATACAATGGGGTTTGATAGTATTATTGCTCTAATAAAATCTCAAGCCAGTCCTAAAGCGGTTGCAGGTATGATGAAATTTGGTATAAACACAACAAATACCTATGGAGTCTCTATCCCTGCTCTAAGGGCCATTGCTAAGGAGTTCAGGAAAAGAAACCATGCTATTGCCCAGGAACTTTGGTCATCTGGCATTCATGAGGCAAGGCTACTAGCTTCTATGATAGATGATCCTAACTTGGTAACGGAAAAACAGATGGAAAAATGGGTGAATGATTTTAATTCATGGGATATCTGTGATCAATGTTGTAGCAACCTTTTTGATAGAACTAGATATGCGTATAAGAAGGCGGATGAGTGGAGCAGCAGAAGGAATGAATAATATGTAAAAAGAGCAGGCTTTGTTCTCATGGCGGCATTGGCAGTTCATGATAAAAAGGCTGAGAACAAAATATTCTTAGAATTCTTAGATGTAATAAAAGAGCATTGCACTGATGAATGAAACTTTGTTAAGAAGGCTGTAAATTGGGCATTAAGACAAATAGGAAAGCGAAGTCAGGATCTAAACAAACAAGCGATTAAAACTTCAAGAGATATTCAGAAGATTCCCTCAGCGAGCGCTAAATGGATAGCATCTGACGCTATTAGAGAGCTAACAAGGACTTCGATCCAGAGAAGATTGCAAAGTAGGGGATGAAGGAATATATATCCTCTCAGGGTTGGCGAAGACGCCCCTTCCTAGTGATATCGTAGTATAAAAATGGTACGAAATCGGTTAAAACAAGCAATCCCTGATTTACAAGCATACTCAGGTACTCTAGGATGGTTTGAGAACAACCCCGGTTAGCATAGTCTTCAGGTTCAGCTTCAGTCCCGTGTTCATCTACTGGTTCGTCGATTAGAGTGCTTTCACCCACTGTAATAACTCCGGATGCACGGTATTTACAATTTGAGTAAAATTAGTCTAAACAACACTAGGACTGTCTCATAGACCCAATAAGATGACAGTGATAAAAACTTATTACTTAAAATGCTCTTTGGATAATCTACGAATACCTATAATGGCAACTGATATGGGGTTAATCTGAGTTCAGAAGGGGTATACTATTTTTATTATAGTTCCCTCCAGTTTGGTACCGCGATTTGAATTTGATATAATAGTTGTTGATAAAGGCGGGATTTCCCAAATCAATGATGCTAGAAAACTAATCATCAATATGCAAGAATCTGGAAATACTTTTGAATTTAAGACAAAGAAAAATTCTGATCTTCCTTTGTACGTTATTCCAGTACGAGATATTGAAACACCTACAGTAATTGAAACACCTACAGTAATTGAAACACCTACAGTAATTGAAACACCTACAGTAATTGAAACACCTACAGTAATTGAAACACCTACAGTAATTGAAACAC
>JAATVS010000088.1 GCA_014523695.1 Nitrososphaerales archaeon TH5895 | reverse complement strand
TATTCGACAAATGACGATTTCTTACCCATACTTCGATTTATAGTAGTACAGCATTGCCGACTGGGTTCTTCGGCGCTATCTCAGTTTTAGCTAAAGAGCTAACCAATCCCAAATTGTCAACAACTCATCATTATGGTAGTCATCCACAAGCCGACTATCTCTGTATTTTATCCTCATCGATAGACACCTTCTCCGCAGTCTCATCAAGTACATTCCTATCATTTAGGATTTCACTGGTTATTACGGTCCCATGCGCCGAACAGTAACATTCGTCAGGGGAACAATATCAATAAACAGGGTAAAGAGAACTAAGATAGTATAAGGGAGCTACGCATATGTAGTAACATGACAACTATTAGCAAATTTACAATTGAAATAAAAGGAAGGAATGAGGCGCCACCAGAGGAATCACCATTATTTTCACTAGTACCTTATTGATTGTCACCATTTCCATTGCCATTTGAACTGCCTTCTCCATTCTCGTCACCGCTAGCGTCAACATTCCCGTTCCCATTAGTATCCCCATTCGAATCGGTTTCTGGAGGCCCTTGTGGTCCACATCTCTCGATTCCTTCAGCATCAACACGACATTCTGATCTCGGCGCAGTGTTATCCGATAGGAGCTCCGGCCCGAAGCCACTTACTTTGCCGGTCATGTTTTCACCGGTCATGTTTTCACCTGTCATATTCTGTGCCATAACAGGTGTAGCAATCATCACTGTGCTAAGTGCTGCAACTATTACTACTATCATGAAGATTTGTTTTGAATCATTGCCCTCGTTCACCTCGCCTACTATATAAAATTTTAATAGGGCGATGACATGAATTTAGAATTCACCTATTGAACCAAGGAAATGCGGGCAAGGTCAGTCAGCTCAAAGATGCAAATGCAGCAGCCGCACCAGTTGGCAAGATTTGTCAGGATAATGAAGTATTAGAAAATGGTGTATGTGACAACAATACCAAAAAGAGTATTGTCAGGTCAGACGATTTCATAAACATCTGTATGAACACCGTATTTGTTAAGTTAAGCGGTTGTCTTAATCTCTGTTATCCAATCACATTTGTACACTAACTTTGCGTGGTGCATTTGAACTGCATTTTCATTTGGTGCCTCTAGAATGCAATACATAGTGTCTGATTCATAATTATACAGCATATTGATTTGTACTACGCCATATTCGTCAGGTGGGGATTTCTGTAACTCCATTAGTTGCTCTTCAGTAGCCGTACCGATCTTATGTGTATCTAGAAATCTAGGCATTTGTTCTAACTGATAAAATGAAACTTGTATTTATATTTTACAGAAGTTGGTGAATCTCTGATTAAGATGTCAATAATTGGCAATAGGCTGAAACCCAACAAGAACATCAGTACTACGATACAGAAGGCATGATAAGTCGAAATATCAAACGCTCATGATTATATGCGTGGACTACTGCTCCGTCTTTTTCAGTAAAACGTTCCCACAAGGGAGACAAGGTACCTCATACATACGGGCTTCTAAAATTCACCCATTAGCTATTGCTTGTTTTTTTACAATCTATTCAAGCTCATCATAGCTTTCGGCATATTGTTTACAGAAGCCTTACCCCAGTGGGGTTTGAATTTTGTCAATCTCTTACGACAGTGTATTGGTTTTCCACCCAATACTTCAAGATGATTATTTACAAAAATTTAGGGAAGCAGATAATCGATAGTTAGAGTAAGACCTAATAATACTAATAACACAGCTTCATATAGGATTACATCAGGTTGCTTACGAACATCTCATGTTCAATTTTATCGATAACTGGATCAATATTTATGGTTATAACATCATATTTGTCTTCTTCATTTGCCCAAAATGAACGTGATAATGCTGTCGTACTAAATGCAATTTTAGCCGACGAAGGTAGATGGGAACAATTAATAGAGTCAGCAAGGGAACCGTTGGAACTAAGGCATCCAGATCTCAATATAGAACAGCCACTGAAAAAGGTAAAAGAGGTATATACTATATTTGGCCGTACATACACTTCCCATTTGTAGTTGGGCTTACAGCAATTGGTATTGGCATAAAACAATTATGTCAGTATCCGGCTGTTTGTTTGTTCAGGCAATACTTCATTTGGTAGCGGTCGAAGATTCGGATATTGAACCTAAAACAAGAAGAAAATGGGGCAAGATATAGGATTATTTCTGGTACTATCATAATTTCTATAGCAATTTTAGGCTTGAAGTTACTTCCGTCAGTACTTTTGTTTATTTTGGCACGTATCTGTGCTCTTCAAATAGTTCTCGATTTAAGAGATCATCCGCATCATAGAATTTTTAGATTGTGGTAGCTACTTTCTGATCCATTGTCAGCTGGTATTATTGATGTCTCCTGTCAATGTGACTCGACTGCATTGATATACGTATAATAAAAAGTATATAGCCTAGCATAAAGATGCATATGTATGTATTTAACCAATTTTATAACTAGACCTTTTTATCAATATAAATATAGATTTGCTATTTGCGAATCATGTTTTCGGTATTCAACTGTATTCATACATCAATAACAAAACAAGAGCAGGTGATTATTAACGGGGCCGGGCTCAAGTTGAATCAAGACAATTTCAGTAAATTAGTAATGGCAATGACGGTAGTAGTTTCTGTGATCGTTGGCTCTACAATATATTCCAATAATCCTAACCTTAATCAGGCCTGGTCAGTACAAGAACAACAAGATAAAGATTTGGTAGTAGGTGGTGTTCATTCACCGGAATTTCCATTCGAGAAAAACATTGACAATGCGGAGAGGGCTGTCCAAACCGGAATAACTCATCCGGCAACTGGAATGGTAGAAAATCAAACTTTGACTACGATCAAGCTTAATACTACTCAGTTCCAGCAAATTGACAAGTCACAACTTATAAAGGCACCTGAATTTGCTCAAATCAGTGGTTACATAAATACACCGAATAATAGTCCACTTACACTTTCATCTCTTAAAGGCAAAGTAGTGTTAGTATACATTTGGACATATACATGCATTAACTCTATTCGTCCTATGCCGTACGTTCACGATTGGAATCAAAAATATTCTAATAATGGTTTAGTCATAGTTGGTGTTCATTCCCCTGAATTTCAATTCGAGAAAAACTTTGACAACGTGAAGAGGGCTGTCCAAAGATTTGGAATAACTTATCCGGTAGTATTAGACAGTGACCATGGAACTTGGAATGCATATGGAAATAATTATTGGCCCAGATATTACTTGATTGATACTCAAGGAAATATAAGATATGATTACATAGGTGAAGGCAGTTATGATCAAATAGAAAAATCAATTCAGTCACTACTTGCTGAACGCGCTGCTCTAAAAGGCGCAAAAGAGATAAGCTTCAATACACAACCTACCACAGTAATTAAACCAGGAAGTTTGTATTATGTAGATTTGAGACAGAACATGACACCAGAAATATACATGGGGTATGATACAGCCAGAACTCAACTTGGAAATCCCGAAGGATTCAAACCAGACCAGACAGTTTCATACTCGATTCCATCAACTACAAATTTTGAACCCCATATTGTATACCTTCAAGGTGAGTGGAAAAACAATCCTGATGGTATGGAATTACAAAATGATACTGGGCGCATTGTATTGACTTACTATGCAAAGTCTGTAAATATAATAGCAGGAGGCAAGGGTGGAGGAGTTGTTTTTAATGACGAAGGAATAAAAGGAGCAGCTGCAGCATTAACATCGAATAGTTCACTGGGCGAGGATTTATCATCTGATGGTAGTTTCAGAATTGACGGGCAAAGGCTGTATAATTTAGCTATACATAACAACTATACTGCTCATAGTATTGTAATTGATGTTAAAGGAAAAGGGTTTCAATTCTATACCTTTACTTTCGGTTAGATGGCAGAGATGATACGACAATATCAAGACTTTATTAATTTCTAGGGTTGGTAATGAGTCCTCGGGAAAGTTCAATGGCCGGCGATACTGGAGAGGCATCTGATTCCGCTTCTGATTCAGATACTGGAGGTCAAGAAGACTCTGGCGCCGCTGACTCATCTAGCAGCGGGGGGGGAGACTTCGAGGGGGGAGGATTTGACAGCTCTGGAGGGTCTGGAATGGATTTCGGCGGTGATTTTAACTTTTAGTAAACTATGGTATCTGCTGTAATAAGTAGTTGCAAGCTAGTTAGAAAGAAGTAAATTGTATTTGTATATTATTTTTTGTTCATATCTATGCCAATTTTAAGAAATGATTTGAAAGCAAAAAAAGGTTCGGTAGATTCTAAGGCTTTTTCATTTGAGATCTTATTTCTTTGAAAGCATAAATATGTGCTTCCAGGTAGTAGAACTAAATTAAAGTATTCCATATTTCTCTCCTATTTTACTAATTATGTTTTTGTAACAAAGCCATATCCAAGTCAAGGCCTTGTTTATAGCATAAAGTATATGGTTTTAAAGGAAGCGATAAGTTGGAAAATAGAATAGGATGAAGGATTGGCCTTAGTTCATCGCATACAACTAG
>JAATVS010000538.1 GCA_014523695.1 Nitrososphaerales archaeon TH5895 | reverse complement strand
GGGCTAACCTTAGCGTTCGAACTTGCTCCCCTTGTAGACGTCAATGGCGACCCAATGAATCAAGATCGTCCTTGGTGGACTAATGGCTTCACAGCAGGATGGAATCCTTTGTCTCCCTTGTATCTGGGTGGTGTAATGGCTCTCGTCGGATCAGCTATAGGAGCAGCATGCGCAATCCTAACAAAAATACCTACAGCCGAGATTAGATTGGGCCTCCATGGGTTTAACCAAGTTTTGGTCATGATAGCTCTGACGAGCTTCCTGCCGCTAACCTGGCAGTCCTTCCTGATCGCTGTCTTTATGACTGTGGCCTGTTCGCTGTTCGTGATGCCTGCCCTACAGAGGTTCTTTGGTATGTGGGGGCTGCCTGCTTTAACCGGGCCATTTGTGTTCACTGCATGGGTCGCACTATTGGGAATATCAGGGTTCGAGAATATTCCTGCAGGTATTGGCTGGTCACGCCCTTAGATCGAAAGAGGGCCTCCAGCCCGACCACCCCTCTTTTTTGTTTTGGAAGCAGATATTGATTGATACCTTTACATAGATGCTAAGTGTTACCCTTCTGTAATCGGATTGGAGCCCGAACAGTTTCATGAATTTTTGAAGTATTCAAAGGGTAGAATGGAAGGTCTTGCCGATTCAGATAAATTACACTTGTTTATGGATTGGTGCAACAGGAAGAACTTTGAAGAACTTATGTTGCGCCTCAGCTCCGAGTCAAGGGGTGGCTGGGGAGAGAACATCTTCCTCGATTTTACTACAAAAAGAATAATTATCAGCAAAAAGAAGTTTTTTAGGAAATTTCTGGACTTGGGCTATGTTGCTGGAATGGCGCCCTATCCGTACCTTATCTTGAGCGAGAAGGTTAAGAATTCGGACATCATGAAAAAGTCGGCCTCTATAGACGTTAATTCAATTTTGCTTAGACCTCAAAGCTTCTATGTATGGTATAATGAAGTGGAGCGCATAGAGATTCGAAAGGGTACGGAAACTGTCGTCCACAATATGATGGGATCCATGATTCAAACTAATTTTCTTACTATCACGACGGGTGAAAAGACCTATGATTTCAAATTGCCTACAAAAAAGGATGGTCACTTCGATAGAATCTTTTTTTGGCTAGATTCACTGATACCGGTTACAGTGATAAAAACTTAAGAACCACAACAAATTGTAGCTAATGAGGAGTTATTGTCGATGTCGACTCAATTCTAAACCGATTTCGGTTGCCGAATAATTGTCGATATTTTTTTAGACTTAAATAATTCAAGTATTTAGTAGTAGATGAGGTATTTGGAAATATGATGTTAGCACCTAGAGAGGTGGATAAGATGATGATCTGGACAGCTGCTCAGATCGCAAAAGGAAGAAAGGATAGGGGCGTTAAATTGAATTATCCAGAGACTGTTGCATATATTGCAGATCACGTTGTTGAAGGAGCAAGGGACGGAAAAAGTGTTGCAGACTTGATGAAGTCTGCTAGAACTGTATTGAAAAAAGCTGACGTGATGTCAGGCGTTCCTGATATGATACACACAGTACAAGTAGAGTGCACTTTTCCCGATGGAACAAAGCTAGTGACCGTTCACGACCCAGTTCAATAGTTAGATGGAGTATGATACGAATGATTAAGAAGACAAAAGCAAAAGCAACTGCTAAAAAAAACAACAACCCCGCAGAAAGGAGGTATCTAATCGCATGATTGCCGGAGAATATGTTTTGAGGTCAGAACCTGTTATCTGTAATGAAAATAGGAAGACAGTTAAACTCAAAGTCAAGAATACTGGTGATAGGCCGTGCCAGATAGGTTCGCATACTCACTTCTTCGAAGTGAACAAAGCCTTGGACTTCCCTAGAGAAAAGGCATATGGATTCAGACTGAATATCCCAGCCGGAACAGGAGTTCGATTTGAACCAGGCGATGAGAAGGAGGTAGAACTGACAGAAATAGGTGGAGCGAGAATCGTGTATGGATTCAATGGTCTTACAATGGGGGGACTGAGATCGTCTCATATAAAG
>JAATVS010000537.1 GCA_014523695.1 Nitrososphaerales archaeon TH5895 | reverse complement strand
TTACTGGAACATATGAAAATATCATAAAAGAGATAGAGAGATATATGGATATTGGTGTAAGCTATTTTATCATCCATTTTGCAGACCTTCCGAATCTGACATCTCTAAAACTTTTTGGAAAATATGTTATACCACATTTTCAGATAAATAGTTAAAAGGCTTGGCTTGTCTGCCTCCGACTCAATACCACAATGAGCCTAGTTGCATCCTAATATTTCACTATTTACTCCTCAATACGCAAGACGATCTTTTCCTGATATTCATGAAGGACTATATTTATTAAGGATTGCTGATTAGTCGCCACTTTGTCACAGTTGTTGCATAAAAACATAATAAATTTCAATACCCAGCTTAAGCAGTATTGTGACTTACTGAACCAATCCTGATTGATAAAAAAATTAAGAGGGATCGTTTACTTATTCTCTAGTTCCTTAATCCTTTCAATTATTCCCCGAACTTCCTTCTCCAGGTCTTCTTTGTACTCTTTTAGCATTGAAACCTTTTCTTCTTTGGTTAGGAAGCTTCTTACTCTTCCCCAACCGCTACCATAACCACAGTATCCGTATGTCATATTGGTTATACGATATATGTACAGAGACGTATTTATATATATCGGACACCCTATATAGGTATAAGGCATGGCCATATACGGTGACGAAGAGAGCTGCGACATGAGAGGCATGCTTGGATTTCTGATTCTCTTCTTACTATATGAGAAGAAGCCAATGCACGGTCAGGAAATAGCTGATGAGCTTGCAAAGCGGAGGGGAGACAGGCCAAGTCCAGGAACAATATATCCTGCTATTAAAGGTCTTAAAGATGCAGGATATCTGCACGAAGAAAAGAAAATAGGTAAGACCATATCCTATACTCTTACCCCCAGAGGCATGAAGGCTTTTCACGTAGCCAGAAGAAGGTTTACTAAGATTTTTTTTGGAGTACTTGACTGATAATTGAAGCTCAGTTTACGCGCACAATCTTGGCAAAGATACCGTCCTAATGCCTTTCTCAGGCGATCAATTTGATAATTTTGAAAAGTTCCAATTCCCAAGCATTTGCCAACTAGCTTAGAACCTAATTATGTCCAGATATTGCCACTGAATTACCAATATTTGGACTTTATAATTCTATATAAAATTGTTATATAATATAACATGTAGATGGTAGATGGCGAGTGCAGTGTATGTTCAATCATACAGAGCTTGAAAAAAGAGAAAGGTCTCCATTTGTCAAAAGTATTTTGATTATAGATGATAATCCAGATATTACTCTAACATTCAAAGAAGGTTTGGAAGCAGAGAATAAGAAGAGAGAAAATAACAATATATTTTTTGAGGTGTTTGCTTATAGCGACCCTGTTTTAGCACTGTCTGAGTTCAAACCTGACAATTACGATCTAATGCTAATTGATATCAATATGTCTAAAATGAGTGGTCCTGATTTTTATGCAAAGGCTTTGGAGATTGATGTTAACCCAAAGGTGTGCTTTATGTCCTTTGGCCTCATAAACCGGGAAGCATTAAGAGAACAGTACCCATCATCATTGAGTATCGGATGTTTCATTGAAAAACCTATTACAATAGAGAATTTAATTGAAAGAGTGAAGGCAGAGCTGGAAGGGCCCAAATTACGCTTTGATGAAATCCTAAAGTTAGTTGAATACATACCTATCACCGGGAGCCTTCCAAGTAACGGTAGATTTGCAAGGAATACAACAATGGACTCTATATTTTACTTCGAGAGTCTACAACGCAAGGGTAGTTTTAGAGACATTATAAGACAAATCAATATTGAACTAGCTAAAAAAATAAGACAACAGAATATACTACAAAGAGAAGACCAAAAAACAACATTTCTCGATATAGGACAACGATATAAACAACTACGTGAAATAGGGTGTTCATATCCTATAGAGTATTTATTATTTGATTTTTGTTTGGCCGCCTTGGATAAGAATTTTCTTGATGCAGCATTATACCTTGCGCACTCATTTCATATACTGGGTCTTTCTAAGTCATTCAATCTTTTACTCTCAGTTACAGTTAATGAAAAATTAATCCATGATAGAGATGTCAGAAGATTGATTATCTTATTAGCAAGATCAATAGAGCCGCGTAATGCAGAATTATACATTGATACATATGGTATTACATTTAGAAGACGATATGAATTGTATAGAGAAGGATTAAGAAAGGAAGGAATATAATCTACCTATCATTTTGGGTTTGATTCCCGGTATGGTATTACATAAATTGGTCTAGTACTGTTATGTTAGTGATTCTGATATCATCGAGTTAATTCTTTCAATAAAAGGTTTTCTTCCAATTGGTTTTTTAATTAATTGATTTTTTCTTGAAATAGAACCCCGGTTGTCTCTGTCTCCGTATATCCGGGGCGCTCGAGTTCATTTACTAAGTTCTAAGGTCACAATAAAAAGAAAGAAGGGTTGTGACACCTGTTAGAAGAGCAGGCTTGGCTAAACCGTCTACTTCATTATTTGTACTGCCTTTGTGACTGTACCGTATATCGGGGTATTTCCAAAATGGTTATTTACTTTAGATGGGTCCAACCATAAACTTAGAACGTTACCTTCCTTTACCGTTACACTCATTGGCACATCGTGAACAGGGCCTTCTTTCATAGTTATACTTACCGTTCCATTGTATATCGTCGTAGCATTATCTGGCATAGAAACGGCAGTTAAGGTGAAATTATCTATTTGATGCTTATGCGCTGCAGAACCATTCGTCCTTACCATGTCAAACCATGCTCCGAATTTGCCAACTTTATTCGACATATCTTCTCCCATAACTGAAGTTGAGTTTGGTGCTGGAGAGCTTTGATTTCCTTCTGCGGATTCAGTTAGGCTCGCCTTCCAATATCCAGACAATACCCAAGCTGGATTTCCGCTTTCATCGTTTTGAATGCTGGCTATTGTACCAGCAGCATAACCACCAGGTTTCATTTTGCCGTGGCTGTAGTCGTAGCCATGATGATCACCTTGCTGGGTCATTGGATATGCTGTTGCGGCTTGGGTACCTGCAATTGAAGATGACATCAGGACAAATCCTGAAGTGAGGAGCGCAGCTCCAATCACTATTGCTAATAGGCTGGGTTTCAATGTGAGGTTTCTGTCGTGATTCATTAAACTACAGATGAGCTACATATGATATAAACGGTTTATTCTAACGAGTATTTGGACATCATTCGCTGACGTGAAATGGATGTTCAGTTTGATGTCGATGATCTCTAGACTACTCAAGTTAGTAAGGCTTGAGACAAAAGATCAGCTGGTTATTTAGTCATGGTGCAATGGCATAATTTTTATAGTCATTCTTGACTGTATCCATACCATTATATTCGTACCTACTTTTATTATACACTCGAAAACTAAATAGTCAGTATAGGTTGACTGGAGACCTTAGATAGATGACTCTCTATGATAGCACACAGTAAGCATGCATAGCAGCAAGAAGAGTAGGATATACTAAGGCAGTTCCCACACCTAAAAGTGACATTCCAATGATTAGTCCAAAATAGGAACTTGCAGATAGTAATATTATCCAGATACCAAGTGCCTGGATAATCATACCAGGATATATGAGCCTCTTCCTACCCACTCTGTCACTTAGGGGGCCTGTTGCAAGTTGTAAGAATCTGCATTAAAAATGCAGTATCACTAACGCTTATTCCAAATGATACAAAGTGAGAATCTATGCACATAAGATCTTTTTCACTTAGCTTCTTCAGTTCAATACATTGCAGGTTCATTTGGTGTTACTATGGTGGGAAATGTTCCTTTAAATCAAAGGCTTGCAAAGTTTGATGTGACTAAATCCTCAGGCATTGAAATTGCGCAGGCGAGAGCGGGATTTGAAAAACCATGGAATCATTTGCATACAATTCGTACGATCAATTGGCGCAGCTGTACTCATCTTCGTATCATGCTCGTCTCCTTGAGCGTCATTGCCCCACTTTGTAACCTGTAGCTTAAATACGTTGAATAGTCATGGCTAATATCACCTGTAACTTTTAGAATGTTTACTCAAGTTATTAATTACGAGTATATTGTTGTATCTCATACTTCAATTATACCTTGAATAAGTTTGTATTTACTGATTGGTTGGTAAGCTAAAGGAAAATGTTGCTCCTTTCACCCCCGTAGGATTGTTCTCAGCCCATATCTTACCACCATGTGCTTCTATGATACTATTTGATATATACAGACCTAGACCAGTACCTCTTCTTTCAGATTTTGAAGCAAACTTAGCAAACAGTCTTGGGAATACTTCCGAATCAATATCTATTCCTGTGTCTTTGATAGAGACAATTATAACTTCGTCAACTTCATTTTTTTCAGCAGAATTGTTGTTGTTATTGCTATTATTACTACCGCCAGTCATCTATCAAATATACATCAGAGCGATTATAGCCTGATTCGTTAGGCCTATGCATCGCTATTCCTTGTATGTCAACTCTAAAGCCAGATGCTACCATACTACGATAAGCTTCATTTCGTTCGGTATTGACTCCAGCTACAATTCTAGATAGATGTCTATCTTTGGCCAGTAATGAAGTTGCATTCAACAGGGTTCTGAAATTCTCTTGTGAATTATTGTCTGATAATACTATTCCAAACTTGATATAGCAGACACCGCTTCCAGCCTCAGAACCTGCTCCACAATGACAAACAGCAAGACCGGCTAAAAGATTCTCATCACTGTCTTTAATTGCTGTGTTATTGTTGTTTCTAAAAAGTAATATTGTTTCTCCCAGATCCTGGTTATTAACAGCAACAATCTCATGTGTTAAATCTAATCCATCATACATGCTATTTGTCAATAATCTGCAGTTATCTAACATTTGTTCTTGTTTATGTGTTGGTATTTCAGAAAATCTAGACCAATGAAAAGAACTAGTAGTATTGCTATTACTTTTTCTCTGTTCCTGTTCTCCTACTTCTACTGGCCATATTGGTTTTGACATTATTACAGTAAGAAAACGAGGCCAAAATCCAAATTTCTGATAAAGCCCCACATGCTTTGCACTCTGAGCAAATGTAAATAAACCGGCATGTTTTGTATGCCATTTTTTATCAAAAATATTCATTGTTGGTTCAAGTAATTGCTTGGCTATACCTTGATCCCAATAGTCAGGATGGACAACTAATGGTCCAAAATATCCAATACTTCCCCAATTTATAACAAAATTAAAACCCACAAGTTGACCATTGGTAGATTCAGCTGCTAATGTCGAAGTTGGATCTGCTAAGAACCTTGTCTTTACATAGTCAGCATCACCAGAAAATGTCATTGGATCTGGTAGTCCCAAGAAAGTGCCAAAAGCCAAACGAAACATACGATCAGCTGCTGGTAAGTCATCTTCTTCAAGCTGTCTAATTTTGATTTTTATATTGCTAGTCATTTTTAATGACACTGTCCCTATGTCAAACTAGATAGATAACTATTAGTATTAATGGAATTGTTACCGGATGTGTCATTCTGAATTTGCTTACTGCTGTATTTGATGATACTAGTAGATACAGTTACCACCCTCGATGGGTATAGTTGAAGGTATGAATGGTTTGAGAGATATCATACCTGAGTTAGATAAGAGATTCAGATATGCAGTTGAAGTTAGGGACAGCTCATGGTTTCAGGATTTGGCATATA
>JAATVS010000087.1 GCA_014523695.1 Nitrososphaerales archaeon TH5895 | reverse complement strand
GCATCCTCTAATGTAAGAGAATTAGTAATGGTTTCATTTTTTGAAGTAAGGCAGATTGTCAAAGTTATATGCTGTTCTCCAGTTACATCATCGAATACTCGAATATCCTTGAAATCGAGTACTTCATCGACAGATAGAATTGCTTCTTTTATTTTCATCAAGTACTCGCGGCCTACCCTTTTCTCAGTCCCCGCCATCCTAAGGTCTTCTACTGAGGATTCAATCTCCAGATGGGTAGTTATGTCTTTTATCTGTAGAATTTGTTTTTTCAATCTGTCTTCAAAGGAGTCTACGATGGAATGAGCGGTGTTAAGATCGAGACTCGGCCCCATCTGTACATCCAGATACAAGTGCAGTGACTGTTCATTAGAAGCGTAGTGAAGGTCAGTCTCCTCCTCATTTAACACAGCATTATAGTACTTCTGCGGAGGTGAAGATAATGAAGAACCAGTAGAAGCCAAGAGGGGAGAGGATATCCTTGATACGTGTAATGAGTGAACATTTCTTATACCTTCTGTTTCGGCAGCAATTAATCTAATCTTATCAAAAATAGTTTCATTCGCAGATTCTGTCGCATCTACATGTACCAAAACCTTGGAACTAGGCAAGATGTTTTCTATTTTTTGTTCTACAGCTGTTGCTACCCTGTGAGCTCTCTCATGAGTAAAAGTTCTGGGAACTTCGATATGCATCTCAACTAAAGTTTCCGATCCAATATTTCTAATTCGGATGTTGTGTGGTCTGGTCACACCTTCCAAATCTGATACTGCTTGAATGACTTGCCGGTATATACCCTTAGGCGCTTTGTCCAATAATACACCTAACGTCCTTCTTCCTAATCCAAGCGAAGTATATAATATTACGGCTGCCACCGCAAGAGCAGAATACGCATCGGCATTAGGTATATCAAACAAGAATACTATGAGTAGGCCCGCAACGACTATAGCAGAAGAGAACATGTCTAGTCGAAAGTGGAGTCCATCAGCTTCAAGCGCTTGACTATCAAACTTTCTTGCAGCCCTGTACAAAGCTTTTGATCTACCATAATCAATTCCTATCGATACAAACATAATCAAAATGGAAAATATACTGATCTCAGGTCTAACATCTTCAAAAAATATTCTATTTATCCCTTCGTAGGATACCCAACCTGCAACTACAAACAGAAGAATTATTTGGGCTAAAGATGATAAGCTTTCGAATTTTCCGTAGCCATATGTAAATGATAGATCTGAAGGCCGTAGCACCATACGTATGGCATAAAGTGTGACTAGGGCGGCGATGAGATCAAGACCTGAATGCATGCCTTCCGACAAAATGCCAAGACTATTTGTTAGAGCGCCAACAGAAAATTTTAAGATCAGTAATCCAGCAGAAGCAATTATTGAAGCCATAACTACCCTTACCTTTTCTTTATGTACAGCTTTGGCCTTGTCTTCTACTTCTCTTTCTTCTCCTTCTTTCCCTAAATTTTTTATTTCATAGTTTGTAGGTTTATGCATGCATTCATAGTTATGACAGTAATGATCAGCCTTCCTACTTACCACTAAAACAAACGATCCATTAATTTGAGATATATACCTATGTAATAGATGTAGCTAACTTCGTTAATAGCGTTTACAAAAAATGTGCTAAGGTAAACAATGGAATTGTGGTGTTTAAGCCAGCTATACTAACTTTGTCGAGGAAAAGTGTGAGATAGTTGGGTGACTGCATGACTTTTAGCGTTCTTGCTTTTTACAGCTTTAGCAGCATAGCTCGTATCGGTTCCAGAATCATCATACCCTTTAATTCCTATTATACCAGATATCGATATCTCGTCAATAAATAGAGGATTCTCAAGTATATGTTCCATATTGAAAAAGATGCTCAGCTTCTATAGTATCCTAGAAGCATTCAAATCAAAAAGCAGATCATGGTCTTGGTAGTAAACTTGAAAAAAGTGGGACCAGTGACTTAAACCATGCAGTCTAATTCCTATCGACTCGATGATCTTTGCTTCCATAAGGAATTAATGCATCTCTATCTGCACATTTATTCATTTTCTATATAGACTAGTTACCACCAACACGAACCCAATGAAAATTTAAGTTATTGGTGTCTTCGTCTTTTAACGCCCAAAAGTCATAGTGGCCAAATTTCCTATCACCGTATTTGTTAAGAATTGTTTTTCCGGTGATACCAGAAAAGGAATCTGCCGTGTGAACGAAAGACTTCTTCAAAGAATCAAGGTTGGAGTTCATGCTAGAATTTGTAGCTTGACTGAGATTTTTCCATTGCTCCAGAGTTGCTTCGCTTAATGCCGATACCCACAAAGCGTCGTAAGCAAAATCATCATAGGATCTGTGAAATAGACCTACCTTCTCGATAATCTGATCGTCCAGAAATTGAATCGTTTCATTCTTGTTGGACCCCTCTCCGCCTCCTACCAGCGGATTCTAAATTAGAAATTAAATGGAAAAAGGATAACAAGATGAAAAGCTTAAGGATTAACGATCACTCCTGCCATCAATATTATTCTGTTTTTTTCTGTGATAATGTATTCGATTTTCGGTTTTAAGCAATGACTTGATCCTCTTTCTAAACCCCCAAATAAACAACCCAATAATGCCTGTCAAAAGGATTTGTGGAATATATGATAAGAACGAGTCTAATGGCCATAAACCAATAGAGATACCTAAATATGCAACTATCATTAATAATACAATGGAAATGAAAGCTGTTAGTTCCAGACCTTGCATGTACAAGTCATGAATGGAAATTCTTCTTATTAACAGATCATAGTCCTAAGGGAGAGCCCCTCTCATCCAATAAAATAGTAATATAGACTTTAAGCTTATCTATAGGATAACTCAGCAAAAAAACTAAATCCATAGATATTTTCCAAATTAAATAATGATAACTACCCGAAACGCGATCATTGCCAGTGCATTTCCATGTGATGACGACGTAGAGCGAAAAGTGGACAATATATTCAAAAGAAAACATCCCGTACTTGAACAAAATTCCTATTTATTGACAGATGATATCAAATCAAAATTAGATTGGATTGAAAATGCTTACTAACCAGAGAACCATTTTCCAAAAGGAAAGTGTAGAGGCGCTGAGGGATCAGCTAAATATTGATTATGATGAAATTGTTCAAAAGCACGAAAAAGTTGCAGGACAAGGCGTACCAAGAATCCCTCGTTAGTTCATTGGGTACCCTGTGAATTCTATTTCGATGCTTTCAGGATGTGCTCGCTGGTAGTTATTGTTGGCTTCTGCTATCTCAATATCATTAGAAGAGATTATCTGTGACGAATTATTTTTATTAACATAAGTTGTTTGATTGATTATGTATGCAACATCATCTTCGTATTGAATGGGTTCAGTTAGTATTATTGTCTAAATAGTTATGTTCACCTGCGGCGTATATTTTACCTAAATGGGGATTGATATTCATATCATGTATGATCTCTCCAGATTTGAGCCTGATTATATCATGTATGAATACTAATGATCTATTCGTGAATAATAGTAATAGATATGTATCGGATGATGTTAATATCTTATTGAAGTCATTTTCCAATTTATATTGGAAAGGCGATTGTTATACATCATATGTATACGAACATATTCATTAACAGACTATTAAGCTGTTCTACTGCGCAGCACTGAGAAAACCGAGTTCGATATAGATGATTCCGCGTGTATAGATCATTAAAATAACTCTCGATTTGAGTGTTAACCCATTTTGCAGCTATGTCTAGTAATCTAATTAGAACCTGTCTCACTGCCTCTTGATAATCAAGAATAAATTTCGTATTCTGATTTTCATCATCTCTTTATATAGATTGTGAAAATCGTCCGAATTTGTTGTCTTGGTAGCTTACCGTTCTGTCCAATAGTTCCATTTGCTGCAACATTCAATTGGGTATTGAAAGTCGCGCCGTTGTCATTGCTTGCTATGAAGAGGTGTGTTCATGAAGAGGTGTGTTCATGTTCCATTTTTAGCAGTCTCCCACCAGGTCGCGTATAGACTATCTTCTTCGGCAACTATGTGAGCATCATCAGAGCGTATGTCTATCAAGTTGCTTAAATTAACTATATCTTAACCACATAATGTGATGATATACATAAGAATATCTTGGTTCTGTCAAGTCTTCGGCAAGCCTGTAAAAAATCATCGAATCAAATCCATTTAAGCTCTAATTCTCTTATATTTGCAAACGTGTGTTAAAGCTTGTTTACGAGAATCGAATTGCAATCCACATATTTTGCATTCATAAACACGCTTAATTTGTGTTACCTTCTTCTTCAACGGAGAATTCATAGAATCTTCAGCGGGCGGTAACTCCACTTTTTCTTTATCTCCGGCTCTGGGTGACTTAGTCTTAGTTCTACGCATGGAAGATTATATATCTGGTTGTATTAAAATAAATAAGAAACAATTTAATGGGATCTCTAGAAATTGCTGAACTAAAGTTAATACGACCTTATCCTCATCTGAGGGAAGATTGTCTATAAATCTCCTCCATGTCTCAATCTCTTTAGTTAGAACAACGTCACTGGATAAATTTTCATAACTAATATCTTGT
Organism: Nitrososphaerales archaeon TH5895; assembly: GCA_014523695.1. Taxonomy (GTDB): domain Archaea; phylum Thermoproteota; class Nitrososphaeria; order Nitrososphaerales; family Nitrososphaeraceae; genus TH5896. The sequence continues at coordinate 385 of JAATVS010000087.1, read as the reverse complement.
CTTGTAATTATGTTTGCATATTTGTCATTAAAATCGAGCACCGCTACGTTCTCATGCAAACCGATCCCAGGCGAGATAATCATGCCAGCTTTATCCAATCCAACGATGTTTTCTAATGTTCTGATCTGCTCGTGGTGCTTTGATACTGACTTCCGCTTAGGGAAAATAAAATATCTCGCAAGAAGCTCGAATGTATTGCTGTCATCGATAAGTCTCAGCATTCCATATTTTAAAGCAAGTTTTTATGTAAGATAACTAAATCGCGATTTCTTAATTAATTCGACAAGATAAATATCTTCAATCGTGTCACGCGTATGTATGACCACGGTTTGATGGGAGTGTTGAGTAATGATATTACCTATTGAAGCGAATATGCTTTGATCCT
>JAATVS010000536.1 GCA_014523695.1 Nitrososphaerales archaeon TH5895 | reverse complement strand
CTGGGACGAAGTCCAATATCTTGAAACGCTTAGGGAGAATTTTCAACTGATCTAAATGATACTTTTGGATGGATGCAATCAAAGGAAGCTGACGTATTAGATTTCCCCCTTCCACATATTTTAGTAGCAGCGGCGATGACTTTTCGGAAATATTACTTTCATTTGTTAGAGAAATGATATCCTGTTTAATACAGGTGGTACCGTTATTCTTCTCTTTCTTCAATATCCGGTATATTTGCTTAGGACCAGGATATGTCTGCTTGCCATGACTAGTCTTCATCTTGTATATCAGTCTTAAATCTTTATCCGTATTCGTATTACACATGCTACATGTATCATAGTCTTCCTTCTTTGATATATTGGATTGAATTTCATCATTTGAAGCCTTAGCGCCGCCGACTGAATTTTTTTCACGTTCTTGTCCACCTCCGGCAGATACGGCCACAAGCTTATAAACACCGTTCATTGCAGGGTCGTCCCTTGAAGTACTAAGTTCAGTTCCAACAGCAAATATATCAATTGGTGCGTTTCTATTTACTAGGTCTCTAATAACATATTCATTCAGATCTCCACTTGCCATTATCTTGGTATTGGTGAAATGGTCCTTTGTATCTACGTCGTTGTCAGATCTTTCCAATTCTACTTCAGCATGATCAAGTAGGTTCCTCGCTGTTACACTTTCGGAATATAGGTCACCGCTATCAAGTCTTATTCCCCTTGGTTTAATGCCTAATCTAATTATCTCTTTTACGGCATTTATGGTATTGTATGTATCAACTAATATGAATGATTGAGGAAAAATGCTGTTAAACTGTAGAAACGCCTCTTCCTCTTTTTCAAAGCTCATGATAAATGAGTGAGCCATAGTACCGTAAATCGGTATCCCAAACTTATAACCTGCAAGCGTATTTGATGTTCCTGCACAACCACCTATATATGCAGCCCTAGCAGCAAGAAAAGCAGCCTGTGGTCCATGGGCACGCCTTGAACCGAATTCAATAACTTCTTTTCCTCTAGCGGCGTTAATTAACCGGGAAGCCTTAGTTGCTATGAGGCTTTGAAAATTTACCATACATAAAACATATGTTTCAATTAATTGAGATTCTATTATTGGGCCTTGTACTCTAATGATTGGTTCATTCGGAAACAATATGGTTCCTTCGGGAACTGCCCATATATCCCCAGTAAATTTGAATTTAAGGAGATAATCAAAGAAACCATCTCGTTGGTCTAGATTCTTCATGACAGGAAGAGTTTGTAGGTATGATATATGGGAACGATTAAAGCTTAAGTTCAAGACAAAGTCAATAACCTGCTGAATGCCTGCTACAACGAAATAGGATCGATTCTTGGGTAAACCTCTGACGAACATTTCAAAGATACCCTTCGTTTCTTTTTGTTTATGATATGAACTGTAGTGATAAGCAGCTGCCATTGTTAATTCGTAGAAGTCTAGAATAAATGCTTCATCTACAAATTTACAATTATGTGTGGAGGGGATCTTCTCATTCCTTGCGATCATCTACTATCCTCTACGTATGAGATTAAAAAACCACATGTTTTGATATATGAAAGGTAATTTAATAATCCTCTACGAGCGGCAGCCTTATAACATTTTGAATGAAATCGATTTACATATCCATTCGTTCGGATAGTCAACATTTGCCAGTAATGTACAATATCTCAATTTTTGGTTTGTCGATCATCTTAACATTAGATTAGGATTCTTTATGCATGTGGTTCTGTAGCCTAAACTGTGCTTCTAAATTAATTACGAATTCATGCAGACAATATGATCTTTTTACGTATATGGTCGCTCTATTGCAATAATAATAAAATTGCTATGTTATAATAATAAATGCGATGACTTGAGAAGGCAAATTATCGATACAGGTGACTTAAATTTATTTCGCACTTTTCCGAAAATATAATGATTTGGGATAAATATTGTTTGCTTATGTGTCTATTCTCGGATAGTCAGACTATCATGCTGGCTAACTCAGTGCGACATCTAGTATTGTCATTACTACAAATCCGAACAAAAGGCAAATTGCGGATAGATCAGTGTTGCCTACTCGCTGTGATTCTGGAATAACCTCCTCAACTACCACAAAGATCATCGCGCCCGCTGCAAAACTTAAAGCATAGGGTAGTGATGGCTCAGCTATAGTAACAAAAGCTGCTCCAATTACGGCCGCAGCAGGTTCTACCACCGCTGATAATTGACCGTACCAAAAGCTTCTTAGAGCAGAAAACCCCTCAGCCCTCAGAGGCATAGCTATAGCTGTTCCTTCAGGAAGATTTTGTAATCCGATGCCTATAGCTAGGGAAATCGCCGCTCCGACCCCCCGCCCCAGGTATGCCTAGAGCCGCTGCACCAAAAGCAACTCCTATTGCCATTCCTTCAGGTATATTGTGCAGTGTAATTGCAAATACCAAAAGAATACTTCTATGTAAACTGGTCTTAGGTCCCTCCACGGAACTAATAGGAAGGTGGAGATGCAGATGTGGTAATGTTTTGTCGATTAATACGATGAATAGACCGCCTAAGAAGAACCCTACTGCGACGGGAAACCAAGTTGGAATCTGATTTTCCGGTTGTTGTAAAGCTGCCAAATCAATAGCTGGAACAAGTAATGACCAGAAACTAGCCGAAAGCATCACACCAGCAGCGAATCCTAACATATCATCCAATACTTTTCTGTTAATATTCTTCATACCAAACACTAATGCAGCGCCAAGCGCAGTTAATGACCAGGTAAAAAACGTTGCAATAAGAGCTTGCAAAATAGGACTCGCTTCAGTAAGGAAGGCTAACAAAGTGACAACGGGAGATTCCTCTAAGAGGAATCTGTGTTAGGTTCGAAAAGTTGTAGAATACGTAACACACTAATATTTGACCACAAAGTTCGACCTAATGAATTATTATTTTACTCTTTCATTAGGTAAACATACATTTGTATTATTGTTGTTACACATG
>JAATVS010000535.1 GCA_014523695.1 Nitrososphaerales archaeon TH5895 | reverse complement strand
CCATGAATAAATCGGATGTGATGGAAATGGAAAAGGAGATCGGGAATCAGGTCCAGCTTTTCATCTGGAGAATCCCGAAGAAAAACCATGAAGCAATGGTGGAGCTTCAGAAGCAATTTAATGACCTTCTTATCAGGTATGGGGTCCTGCGCATGGAGATTTTCCAGCTTACCAATACCGAGGCGTATGATGGGTGTACCAATATAGCTACAACTATATCTGCTAGTCAAGATGAGGAAATATGGGTAGAGATACAGTCGCATAGTGACCTAAAACAAATGAATGAGATCACAACAGAGGCTATGAAGGATGAAGCTATGAGTGCTGAAGGCCCCCTTATGAAACAGTTTATGGATCTCGTGACGCCTGAATCTGGCATGATCATGGGAAAGTTCACTCGCCTCAGAATCTAGGGATGTGATATGAATCAAGTTTGCATAAGGAGAGGAGTGAAACAAAGATGCGGCAGCAAACATCGCGGTCAAGAATTTGGAGGTAGCGAAGAAATTCTATGGAGACGCGCTTGGACTTACCCAGGTTGGTTCCGAAGGCTCCGAACTAATTATCTTCAGGAGTGGAAACTCTATGATCAACGTCTATCGGTCAAAGTATGCCGGAACCAACCAGGCCACTGCTTTAACATGGGTGGTCGGTGACGATGTGGAAAGTGTTGTAAAGGCATTAAAGGCCAAAGGTATCTCATTCGAACACTATGAGATGCCTGATATAACACGAGAAGGCGATGTCCATATTGGAGGTAACATGAAGGTCGCTTGGTTCAAAGACCCAGATGGCAACATACTCAATATTGTTAGCCGATAGTCCGGCCTTGTTCAATGCGGAGAGGTTTAGGATTTGGATAAGGGAAAGTCGTGAGGCAGAATCCTAGCCATTCTTCTTTCTCATTCTACACTACAATAGCAGCATTGAACATTTTGCAAAGTATATGTGCTTATTCTTTATCTTCATATTCAAATAGTTGTTGGAGGTTTAGATCTGCCGAAGAAGGCCTTTACATTTGGACGATAAAGATAGTACAGTATTATTCCGTTGATTGCGATGCCAATTATGTGAGCAGTAATCCCAGACATAAGTGCAGATATATCATTAGTTAATGATTGGCTAAGCGTACTAGTAGAGATTATAGAGGTAAGTTGTGTTATTATTGCTATGATTGTCAATATCACCGTAACGATCCAAGCCCATCTCTTCGCTTTTAGTAAGCCATAGGACACAACCAAGTATCCAATGCCAACTGCAAGCACTATTGAACCGATCGCTATTCCAATACTACCAAAGAATTGACTGAGAGCTTGTAGTTCTGCGGTATTCTGGGATTCCTGTGCCGGCAGCCCCTGATCCTCTGTAACAAGAGTCTCAATTGGGACTGCTGTAAAAAATACTCCAAACGCGAGCAATGAAAGTCCGCCAAATACTAGTAATATGCCGCCAATTATAGCTAGAATAGAGATAATTGTAACACCAATAGGTCTTTTTATCGATTCTGTCAATCGTCTTATTCATCCATTGTGCCAAGAACTAGAATAAAGGTATTTTAGAAAATTTGTCACTATTTCTCATCGACATGGCATGACGTGACATGAAAACAAATGCTTAAAACAGATAAGTGTTAAAGTAGTTAGGTCTGTGCAATTGTTTAGATATCTCAATTACTTTATGAATTAATGACGAAATAATCGTAATTCGTAGTTGTCCATTAATAGGTTGCTTAGTCGGTAAACAGGTAGGGAATCCATACAGTGCATCCAACATTCTTCATGAAGGTCGTCTACATTATTCATTAGGCGACTTATAGCTTATTGTAACATGTTTGCAAAACCATGAGAAGGTACTCCATCATATATTATTTGCTGATAACCAATCCAACTCCAGGGTCTAAGATGAGATACTAACCGTGCTTGGTCGACCAGCCTCTAAATGAAACATAAGGTGTGATCATGATTTAATCGAAATAAGCATTATAAAGTTACCAATTGTAGGTAACTTTATAACCATAGGCTACCTGCATCTATTGTCATGCTTTCTACCTTCATCTGCTACTAAGTAGACCTTCATACCCCAAGTTTGGACGCGAAAGTGTTATCCATCTTTGTGAGTGTGACTCGCCTTTCACCCTCTTTTAGCGATTATTATTCCAGTCATTACAACGTAAGAGATTTGAAATACTTCTATTGCAACTGCCATTTCAGTTATGCCTGGAGGTGCAGACTGCGGATTCGCAACTATATTAGCAATTACGTAACCAGTTAAACCGACTAGAACAGCCGTCCCAACAATTCCAATGACATACCAAGGCTTACCCCACTTTTTTACCATTGGTAAGACCCAAAAGATTTGTGCTACACCAGAAACTAGGAAAAAGGTAGCATATTCCATATGAGAATTGATAGAACCTGAAACTAACATGAGGTGTAAAATTCCAGCTATACCGGTACAGACTGCCGCTCCGAAGTATAATAATGCTCTCTTAGTAATGGTCATTTTCTTTTACATCAAATAGATAGGAATCTCTTCATATAAAGCATCAGAAAAACTATCAAGATAATAAAATTCATGATCCCATTGTAATTAATCTGATGCTACTATTTTGGTAACCGTGACGGGTTCTTAATTTAGAGTTTTTTGAAGAGCTTAGCCGCTGTTCAACAGAGAGGTGTTCTTGAACAAGCCGCGCTCAGATCCGTCTGGACAATCATCATCCGACTGAGGCGAAAGCTCCACCGCCGCCTGCTGAGGCGAAAGCTCCACCGCCGCCTGCTGAGGCGAAAGCTCCACCGCCGCCTGAGCCTACAGAAATGTCACTTGTGTCTTCGTTGTCATCATAATAACCATCATTATAATCACTGTAGTCATCATCGTCTTCACTGTCATAGTTACCAGTTGATGTGATGATTATTGTATTTCCATTATCGTTGTCAGAATCGTCATCGCTATTATTGTCATCATCATCATAGTTAGAGTTTTCATCTTCGTCATCACTATTATTATTAGTATCCTGGGACTCATCCTGTTCATCATCATCGTCATTTGAAGCCGCTTCATCGTCATCGTCACTCGAAGGCGCTTCATCGTCATCTGAGGACAAGCCGCCGCTATTTGAGGAAGGAGTAATAGGCTGATATGAAGACAATGTGGCTAACTGAACAATACTAGATGAATTGGTTACATTAGATGTAAGTGGCGATAGCTGATCAATATTATCTGCATTTGTAATGATTGTTGAATTGCCGCTATCATTACCTAAACTAGCAGGTGTAATTTGAGCAAATATATCTTGTATCATGCCAGTAGACGAAGGAAAAGTGATTAGAGTTAGAGCTACTGCAAATACGCATGTTATTGCTATTACTACAAGCAACTTTGTTGCTACATTATAATACAAGTTCCTATGTTTTGCACTTGTTATTCGACTATAAAAATATTCAATATATAAAACACAGAAAAAAGATCAGCTTTTGAATGAATGATAGGTTTTATAGGGTGGAAGAGCGGGGATAAATTTAGGAATGCCAAAATCGACAAGTACATGAGCGAGTGAGCTTCCTGCAAAAATACATCATAGGGAACCGACTAACAGTTCAAGCTTCGTTTTCAAAGCGACTTCATCTTTTCACTCTCATTTAAAGACGAGAGTTGAGCCGCAACTGGGCTTTTATCTTGCCCTTTATGATAAAAATTCACATCAACATTTGCCTTTCCATCTACCCAAGTTAAATGTAAATTCTTGTCGAGGTTCCAACTTCTGATATCAAGAAGACCCCCTAGATAAGCCACTTACCACTTACCACGTTTACCATCATTATTCCAAAAGTCATATAGAATATTAATTGGAATATTAATTGGAACCGATACTACCCTGCTTATACTTATTGAATATCCATCTGGTCTCTCATGCTTATTACGTAGTCCTTTCTTCTGTTCGTATGTTACTGTTACCATTTGGCTCAGCCATGAAGAAATTTGATAT
>JAATVS010000534.1 GCA_014523695.1 Nitrososphaerales archaeon TH5895 | reverse complement strand
GGAGGGACCGATGTGTCGAAAAGAAGAGCAATTAACCATTTCAGAGCTGGCTGAAATACTGGATAAGAATGAAAGAACAATAAAAAATGCCCTATCTAGAATTACTGATAAACTAGAAATCGGCAGCAATATTTATGAATTGTTCAAGAACTTGACATGAGACATGTCTGCGTCTAAGAATTCGAGCATCATTAACATTAAGGAATCGATAGAGATTGTGTGTTACTCAAATCTACATGTCAATTTACAATAGCTTTCTCTTATCGTAGAGAGATAACATGATATTTAACATCTAATAATATCTAGATACGATATACATTAGAGCTACTTTAATAGAAATGAGTTCTTCGTAATTCGTAAATGAGTTTAGTGATTCGGCCCATAGAGTACAATGATGCAAAAAACTGCGGCAAGATTGGATATCAAGCGCACAAGACCATTTCTTCCGCTCACGGCTATCCTTCCGAGCAGCCTTCTGAGGAATTCGGAATAGAGCTTATCAGAAGTCTGCTTGAAAATCCAAATTCATGGGGCGTTTTAGCAGAGCGACAAGGCAAGACGTTGGGAAGCATATTCCTTCATAAATTTCCACCTTCGCCGGTCGCAGTAATAGGTCCACTGACAGTCCATCCTTCTGCAGAAGGTGGCGGCGTAGGTAGGATGTTGATGGATGCTGCACTTACTCAGGCTTATGAACAGAACTATGACCAGATTAGATTAGTTCAATCACCAAGTCACATTCGTTCCTTCGTATTGTACACAAAATGCGGATTCACCCTTCGTGAGCCTTTATTATTGATGCAAGGACAACCACTAAAAAATATTAATAATACAAGCAGTGCCAATTTTCACCCAGTCCGCAATGACAACGATGTTTCTGTGTGCAACGAGTTATGCAAGTCTGTACACGGATTTTCTAGGGAATTGGAATTGCGTCAGGCGAAAGACCAAGGCGTCGCAACCATGATAGAACAAGATGGTGTCGTTACAGGCTACGCAGCAGGTTTAGGTATACTTGGGCACGCAGTTGCAAAGTCAAATGAGGAGTTGAAGGCACTGATTATTAATGCGTCTGCAATTCTCGGCCCCGGTTTCTTTGTACCTGCTCGGAACCACGAATTGGTAAATTGGTTGTTTAAAAATGCCTTTCAAATTGGTTGGCCTGCAAATCTTATGACTATTGGTCCCTACCAAGACCCCGTGACGCCTTTTCTTCCTTCTTTGGCGTATTAAGTCATGGACAGTTAGAAGTAAATTAATAATCTCCATGAAATTCTCAAATTTAAATTGACTCAACAAGCTGGTAAAAAGAATAAATAACGATGTAAAAAATTATTGGTAGCTGTGTTTATGACACCAAGCAATGTATTAAATAATCTAAATCAAGTAGCGAATGATGTAATGGTAATATATTTACCAGAGGTACTTATGACTATCAGAACTTTTTCACAAGAACTTCGCTCAATTTAGGGATGATGAAGTAAAGGAGATAATAAAAATACGCAGGTATAACGTTGGATAGTATATGCCTCTACAATCATTATGAAACAAGAACTGACAAGGAAGTATTTTTGACATAGATGTGAACATAGCGAATATGCGTCATCATACTATCTAATAGGACACGCAGAAATGGAAAAAGAGACGCAAAAGACAGTAACAATAATCATCCAAAGTCAAGAAAATATAGAAGAAGAGGAGTAGGAATTAAAAAGTTATGTAGACATTGTAATAAAGGAAGTTAAAAAAAGGTGATAGATCTACTTTACCGTAGCTCTCTTGGTGCCAATATAGTCATAGGCTCAGTTTCTATTTTTGGGATAATGACAATAATATCATGATAAGGAAAAATAGAGCGACCCAGCCAGTTACCCACCTGGATCACCCTACAATGTCAATAAAGAAATCGCTGGGATTCCTACCTAATTATAGATACTTTCTTCCTAATAACGTGTTCTTAATGTAGTATCTGTTTAATCCGTATCAATGATAATAAATTACTCTAGCTTCTTATGTTGTATGCATTCTAAATTTTAAAAATCGTCCTGTTGTAGAAACAAAAGAAAAGGAAACGAAGTCAGTTGAATTTAGTGTTCTGCACCTCAACCAGATTGTCCGATCCTTCGGCTACCATTTTCCCACAATATTTGCAGATGAAAACATCAAATGGATCTTCCGGATCGTCGATACAGAAGATCCAGTATAATAATTCGAAGTCTTTGGTCCAAGGCACCGTAACTCGACTTGACTGCTTATATTAGTGGTCAAGTATGAGACGGGATGAAGCTACTGGTACTCCCAGTACTTTTATGCGATTAGATCTTCTTGTGATTTTTCCCGATATGGACGAAGACATAACCTAAATGCATCCAGTATATCATCGAATGAAGTTAGTTCCTTATCCAGCACTCCATCTTTTGCCCATGCTGACCTTAATGCGGTGAGAAGCTTGTCAAAGCATGGATGTATCTGGAGGTAATGGTTTTCTAGCAAAAACTTTGTATGATATAAAAGAGTTTTATGTTCCAGTCCAAATGAGACGGGTTCGACCTTCATAAATTCTCGCAATTTCTTATCTACATTCTCGTAGTCCGGTCTCTCAGCCCACTGCATTTTCAAGGCTCTAATGAAAGAAGGTGCTGATCCATCAACTAGAGCCTTAGTGACATTGTAGCGTCGGATAAGATCCCATACTGCTGATAGCATTTCGCTATGGTCGGATCTTGTGTACTGATTAGCATGCACGATCCTCACAAGACCATCTACGAAATGCGTTACTACGATGCCAAATGATGAGACTCCCCAGCCAGGATCAAGTC
>JAATVS010000533.1 GCA_014523695.1 Nitrososphaerales archaeon TH5895 | reverse complement strand
GCAGTAGATTTAATCAATTTCCAGGTTGACTGAAGAATCCTATTGTTCGTATCCACAGGTGCATTCATGATAACAAACATTGGAATCCTCTCTAATATTTCAAACCCGGTCGCTTGAAGGATCTTTTCAATTAAAACAAGCTGACGACTCACCTGATGGGGGGATCTGAGGGCATCATGATGTAGAAAGTTTTCAGAAAACACAAAGATCCCATCTTTTCTTAAGAGGTGATTAACGTTCGATATTGCATTTTGATATCGGACATCGTCGGTTATATGGAATAATACATCGAGGGCAGATATGATGTCAAACTTTCTGGCGGCAAGCTGATCTGGCAGTTCGTCATGCCCAATATCAAGCTTGAAGAATTGATTGGAAGGATATTTCTGCCGAAGATTCGTTACTGCCACGTCCGTAATGTCACTTCCTCTAACTCCGCTGGCGCCCAATTCTATCCACATATCAATGTAAAATCCAGTGCCTGACCCAATATCAAACACTTCCTTACCATTCAGATCGGATTCCATTCTTTGGATAACCCTTTTCACAATAACATTCCTTATTCTATACATCCATCTGTTGTACTGCTTGCCAAGGGTTTGAAATCCTGTTCCGTCTAAACTATAGTTTGCTGCGAGTCTATTCTGCCAGTATTCTCCAGGGTCCAAAGAGTTATTCACCCCTTTCTATCCAAACAATTCCCAATTAATGTTATTTTATTTGAGAATATCATTTAACTAGTTGGGATGATGAAATCTCTTCTAAAGACAAAGACAGTTATTTGGTTGTAAAATTAATGCTGCCACCCCTATTTTAGAGCCGGTCTGACAGAAAAGATAGTACGATATTTGTTGCCAGACTGACAGTTACATTAATAATCGACTTTAGTTGATCTAAAGGACATAGCCTTGAATGCTAGAACCGTGGGCAGCAATGACTCTCGCTTGACAAAGTGGCATATCCATATACTTAGATGCGTAAAAGGTAGCTCCAAATCAGAGGGCAAAATTTCAAGTCAAACCGAACTTAATCCATTGATTGTTTCTCAATTAGTAACAGACCTTATGGAATATGGGCTGGTAGAGAGAACATTAAAGCGGAAAATGCATATGTACTACAGAGAATATTTTTCTGCCACCTTGGATGGCGTTGCGATATTGGAGACAGTTAGGACCACCCGCGAAACTGATTTGGTGGGCAGAATAATTTCCTTTTTAAGCTAATCTGAACACACATTTCTAATTTCTAATTGCACATTGATGCTAACCAATGTGGGTCGGAAAAAAGTGTACTGCAAAAAGTATGTTGTTGTCAAGTTGGTTTAAGCACAGGTATTGCTGAACCAGTTATTGCGCGAGAATCATCAGAACACAGGAATGCAATAACGGTCGCTAGTGCGTCTAGCTTAACCCATTGTTTGAAATTGGCATCAGGCATCATTTTCCTATTTGACTGTGTATCAATGATCGAAGGTAAAACGCAATTGACGGTTAGATTATGATCCTTTACTTCCTTTGAAATGGATTCTACAAACCTTATCAGGCCGGCTTTTGAAGAAGCGTAGGCCGAATCAAAACCTTGAGCGGAAATCCCCGTGTAGGATGAAATATGAACGATCCGGCCATAGCCAGATTGGAGCATTAGTGGTAGAACGTACTTTGTGATTAGAAAGGCTGATACTAAATTTAAGCTAAACATCTTGTTCCACTCCTCCTCTTCAAGCAGGACTACACTCTTGCCACCGAGATATCCACCAACTGTATTCACTAGTATATCTATTCGACCGTGTTTTCTAGAGATTGCATTAACGAGAGAGGATACATCGGAATCTATTGTAGTGTTACAACGAAAGAGATCAATCCCTTCAGATCCTGAAGGAGTGATATCCATCTTTTTTTCATCTAGGTAAGTTCCGATTGTCGTGGCACCATGGGACGTAAAAAAGTCCAATAACTGACTCCCAACTGCACCTGTACTTCCAGTAATAAGAGCCACCTTATCAGAAAAATCATATTTAATCAAATTACACCACCATTTGACAAAGCCCCACCTGAACCCCTCCACAGCAATATATAGCCTTTGCATATCTTTCGGAACTATAGCGGGTTACTGACTCGTAATATCTTCAGACTCTATCTACTGTCACGACGATGGACAATATAGGTCGATTTAAAAGACATATATTCTCTTCAAGCTAGTAAATATTCAAAACAACCACATGACTAGGATTGGCAATACATATCGTTGGTTTCATGGGCGATTTGCAAATAGACCTACAAATTTTAGCTGGGTGATAGAGAATAAATTAGCGGGTAGCGGCATGCCAGTCAATCTACCCCAACTATTGTGGGTTGCAAAGAACGGAATTAGGAGTGTTATCACTATAAGAGAAAGCCCACTTCCAACTTCATGGCTAGCCAATACGAGTCAGCAACTGGAATACTTGCACCTGAAGGTTGAGGACTTTTGTGCCCCATCCCTTGAAATCTTAGAATCAACACTCCGGTATATAGGCCAACACATTAATGAAGAAAAACCAGTTTTGGTGCATTGTGCAGCCGGAAAAGGAAGGACAGGAACCATTCTTGCAGCATATTTTATGAAACAAGACCCTACTCTTTCGTCTACCGAAGCCATCAATAAGATCAGAATTTTGAGACCAGGTTCAGTTCAATCTGAGGAGCAGATAGCAGCCTTACTAAATTTTGAGAAGCATCTAAAAAAGACAACTGGAATAGTCTAGATATACCTGCTTCACATTCTGTAGCATTAAATTCTGGATTTTTTTGTCATAGGCTAAAGCTCTCCCGCGATCTGAATGAAATATTGATATTCAGAGAATTTCAAACCAAGAGTTTGAAGATCTATTCTAAATTTATATCAGCTGGTTATCCGGCCCCGTTGAAAGCGGGATAAAGGGAATAAATTTGTGGGCGAGATCTTAAATGCTGCCCAGAAACATTAAGTCATGTAGCGAAGCTAGCAATTCGAGTGGGGCTTAGCTTATAAGTCAGAAAGAGGGATATATGATGGCTCTTTTGACTCAGAATAGCTTTCCTATGAAGGATTGGCATATCGAGCATATGGAAAAGACAATTGTTAAGTATTTAACTGGAATATCTGAAACAGCGTCTAGCTGGGAGAAAAGACAACATCGTAGATATGGGACTATAGCAAATTGCATAAAGCAGATAGAATATGATATTAAGCACGGGGTTACGACTGATGAAGTAAGTGTAGTTTTGAAAAAAATTAAGACTGATTCTTCTTTTGAAAAACTTCGTAGTACCGATAGCTTTTACGAACGCTTTGACGAGATTGAAAGACATTTTGCTCCCCTAAAGGAACGACTCGCCCTTTGGAATTAGATGTCGATTAACCAATCTAGTTTTGTTGCGACTGCTTGACTATGTTGAGATAAATATCAAAATATTCGTTCGGCGGTGCGCGTTCGAGTTCTTTAGTAGGCTTTTATCGTATGCTGATATCTAATTGAAATGTTGTGTGAGTTCAGTTCTTTCAATATGATGGAGCATTCTAGGGGTGCTATCGAGGTTCACCGGTTCAAAGAACCATATCTTCGAGTTTCCTGTGAACACACAGGATTTTTTGGGTTAGTATAACGTATAAAGATTTCAGCGACCAGAAAAAAACTGAGTTCTGTACCCTCGTTAATTAATATGGGGTGTACTCATAACAAGTTTCATGAGTGAATTTGGTTTAGTTAAGGATAAAACTAGTTTGCAATTTGAAGATCATTTAACCAGTTTAAGAGGCGATGTTAGGAAGATGTTACTAGAGCTTAGAGGGTTCGTAATGTCATTAGGTGATATGGTTATAGAGGAAGTGCGTCCGCATCGAATAGTCTACGCAAAGACACTAAATTTCAGGGCTTTCCT
>JAATVS010000532.1 GCA_014523695.1 Nitrososphaerales archaeon TH5895 | reverse complement strand
TCTTGAGCTAGAAATTCGCCATCAACGATCATTTTTTTAGTATTCTCTTGAATTTTTTCAGCTATGTGGTATAACTTTGTGATAAGCTCTGAAATGTCGCGCTCTAGGTCATCTTGGTTAAAATTCATATCGCTCCGTGATTTGATTATTTCTTCAGCAACTTCTCTTCCTCTAGACGCGATCTCTGACGTTGTACCTCCTAAGTAAGGCAGAATCTTCGACAGAACAAGTTCTATCACACTAGCCTTCAAGTTCTTAAATCCGCCGATCCTTAAGAATTCAGCAGCAGCCTTGGGATAAACAGTTTTATAAATTCTGTCTGAGTGTACTGGACCAGGATTAGTCGCGACAGATCTAATTCCACGAGCAGTAAGCTCCCATGCTAGTGCTTCAGCAAGCCTATTTTTAGCTCCTTGCGCAGCGGTATACGGGGTTCTGAATCTATATGGCCGCTGCTCAAATTTGCTTTCTTCGGTGAAAAAGGTACTGATGGTGATTACCTTGCCATTTTTCGATAATAGGTTAAGACCATGTACTGAAGTAAAGAACGTACCAGTTAGGTGAATTGCTACACATTCCTTGAATTCTTCATAATCTGCATTCGTGAACACCTTAACTGGGCCTGACACGCCAGCATTGTTTACTATTATATCCAAACTTTTGGAAGAACTTTTGATCGAGCTGTACATGTTAATCAAAGACTGCTCATCAGATACGTCAACTCCTGGAAATGAAATTACTTTCGCAGAAGATCCAACAGACAACATTGTTTTTAATAAGATCTCTTTGGTTTCGTCTAATGGTTTCTGTCTACGTCCCATGATAACAATGCTTGCACCATTTTGAGCAAACTTTGTGGCTATTGCCTGTCCTATTCCTGTTCCACTTCCAGTTATGAGAACGGTTTTACCTTTAAAAGGCAGATAAGAGTTCACCGGACTGGTCACAACTGTAGGGATTGGAAACTCATATTTAAACCAATTTTGCATCTTTAATCTGATTCTATATTGCTGGCCGCTAGTAAAATAGGCTGGTTAAATAGGGAGTTTGTTATAAACTAGCAATTCTATTTAGTTATTGAATTATTCGAACGATTTGTGTTGGGTACCTACAAACTGAAACAGAAACATATTCAATAGTCTCGATATTTTATTGTTGTGTATCCTTTAATGGTATCCAAATATTAGACTTTACAAGAGTTTGACATTTATGCCCGCCACCAGTCTATACCTATGAAATGTACTTGTCTTTTCTTTAGCCTAGGACACGCAAGAATAAACTGCTTCTTTACCGTAGTGGCCAACCTTCCACTAAGGACTATCGAAGTGGCAGTAATGTTTGTAGCTGGAACGTATACTGATATCAAAAAAGGAGCATGATCTATGCCAGGTCCTCGCTCATACACGGCAAAGTCGCAGCCAAACTTTATGCCGGGCGAAACAATGTAGCCCTTGTCTTTTAACACTTTAAACACAAGGTATTTTGCATCAAAATTGTCATACTGCTTTCTACACAAAGTCTTAATTCTCCTGAAGGAAATTGCTTTTGCAGATTTCGAAAGAATAAATAATTCCCCACTCTCCACAAGATAACAACCCTCAATTAGGTCAAGAATTATTGGAACATCAAATTCGGTTCCTTTAGGTTTCGAGATCCCAATCGGCTTACCGAAATAACCATTGCCAAAGAGAGTACGGGATTCTTCGATACTCCAAATAATTATCCTATTTTCGATCAGTTGTCCTAGAACTGGTTTACCCATCACATACTCAAAGCTAGGATAGTTAAAGAATCAGACGCTTCCTGGCACTTATCAGCCATACCTTCTATCCCTTCTATCGCATCCTTCAATAGGAGCAAATCTTTGGTTACAGATATTTCGTTCATTGCTTTTATTATTAGACTCCTATGTCTATCATCTACCAATCTTTCTAACCTTTGAACTTCATGTGCGAGCTCAATAGTACTAGAAGGATTGATACTCAGTGCTCTTGCCATTTCATTGAGTTTGAATGTAGCGTCAACCACCATACCTATCAACTCGTTAATGTCTTCTGCGAATCTTCCCATCATGATGACGTCTACTTTCATGTTCGCAAGCCTAAAGGCTACACCACTTATGTAACCCGCGATATCGTCCATAATATATGCTGTCCTTAGTACATCCTCTCTGTACACCATCAGACTTCCGATTTCTGCAACCTCTCTTGTCACACGCCTCCTAAGATTATCCACCTCCTCTTCAACTATTCTCATTCTGTCCAAAGTGGGTTGAATTTCATGAGTCAGACCCTTTGTGATACTTTTGCCTAACAAAGATAGTTCTCTCGCAGAGTTTAAGATCTTGCCAATTTCATCATGAAGTATAGCAAGGGTCTTCCGTTTGGCTTGAACCTCCAACTCCCCGCTATACATTAAGGAACAAACACGAGTCGCTGGCTATTATTTCTTTTGACATTCATGATGCATAGTTCGGAGGCTTGTGTAAAGATTGGCTACATAAAGAGGGAATCATTATTTTTCAGGTTATCCTTAAATCAGTTAGTCAAAGGGATTGGAAATTGATTCGCGAATTTCTATCAAGTCTCTCAGGATCGCGCTGGCGGTTTCTAAACCGCCAGCGCCTCTCCCAACAATTGTTTTCTCTCCCGAATATTCAGAAGAAAATGTCACAGCATTTAGAGTTCCAGTAACGCAGATCGGATCATCGCGTTGAATTTCTAAAGGCATCACATTAAGCTCATCATTATCGCAGTAGGCTATTAATCTAATGGCCTTCCCATTGTTGTGTGCATTTCTTATCATATTTAAATTCACATCGGAAATACCGCGTCTTGGAACATCTCCGATACTGACCTTCCTTGACATAATCCAATTAGCCATGATAACAAGCTTTGCAGCTGCATCATATCCTTCGATATCTAGCTTAGGACTCGTTTCAGCGTATCCTTTCTGTTTAGCGTCAGCTAGCGCCTCTTGAAAGGTGAATCCCTCCTCCTCCATCTTGCTAAGGATGTAATTAGTTGTCCCATTGAGGATCCCTCTAAAAGATAGTATCCGATCTCCTCTCAAGCATTTTTTCGCGAATTCCAGAATCGGGGTTCCTCCTCCAACGGTCCCACTGAAGGCGAGTCTAACGTTGTTATAATTTGACAACTCTAGCAAAGAAGAGAAAGCGAGGGCCAATGGGCCCTTATTCACTGTGATTACGTGTTTCTTGGATTTCATTGCAGATACAATATGAGATATCCCAGGCTCACCATTCTCAAGATTCGTTGGGGTAGCTTCAACCATTACTTCAGCCTCGGTATTTTCGATCAAATCACTGGGATTGAGGCAAATCGTCTTTTCATGGTACGCCGACACAGATTTATTCATACGTTTTGCGTCCAAGAGTCTACCGAGATCCAAGCCGTCTTGAGATATCGCCATACCATTACTGTCGACACACGCGACTACCCTCGGATTCAAACCAAACGTACTATAGAGCTCAGCTGATTTAGAGAGGAGTATCTTGACAAAGCTTTGGCCTACCACTCCAAATCCAAAAATGATGATACGCAACTTACATTCTAGAGAAGTTCTCTAATTAATATACGTAAAATTTTTTCATACCACACCAAACCATTTATTGCTTTCCTGAAGTGAATTAGAACGATTAACACAAATTTTGCTAGAAAATCTGTTTTTGACATTTGTCATCGGAATAGCTGCAGGAATAGTAGGATCATTGCTCGGACTGGGTGGAGGCATTATAATATCACCTATTCTTACTCTCACCGGCTCTTTACCGTCACAAGTTGCCTCTACTAGCTTGTTAGCAGTCGCTTCAACTGGAGCCTCATCGACACTGTCTTATTCAATTAAGAAAAAAATTAGATATAGCATAGGAATCAAGATTGCAGCTTTTGCTGTCCCGTTTTCAGTCATTGGTGCATTAGTTTCTTCCAGCCTTAATCCAGACGAATTCAAATTGTATTTTGCCATCTTGTTAATATCAACGAGTTTATATCTATTGGTCCGAAAGCCAATAAACGAGAACAGACGTAATCAAGAGAACAGAGGGCGGCTAATTTCAAATACCTTGCTGTACGGCGGATCTTCCGCGGCTGGTCTCATATCAAGTCTTTTTGGAATAGGAGGAGGGATCATTTTTGTTCCTCTCTTGTTTGCCGTAAGAAGACTATCAATGCAGCAGTCAGTCGCTACTTCGCAACTATCTATACTGATCACCTCAGTTGCTGGCATTGTAACTCATTCAGTTCTCTTCCAGCAAGATTACGTGTTCGCTGGGTCGATAGCGTTAGGAGCGTTAATAGGTGCCCAAGTAGGGTCATTTATCGCTATAAAGATCAGTGAGAGGGTATTAACAACACTATTCTCTTTTTCACTCATTATTATTTCAATCCAACTCATCTTGGGTTATTTGCAGTAGTAAAATCATTATTGAAATCCCTTATCCAGCTACGAAGTAGGGAAGGGATTTCATGTTGTTTTTTCATGCTATTCCAACTGAATTTTAGCTCTTCCTCGAGCTCAGATTTTTCCTTTTTATGATGTTCTGAGGCAAGGTGGTCAAATATCTTGCCTAGAGAGTTCATATGTATTGAACAGATATTACACTTATTCGTGCTGACGTATGAATTCAATCTGCAATATGTATTCGTGGGATTTTTAATATGTTATCTTTAGTATATTTTCTTGAAGTATATCGCCCACATCTTATACGCACGGCCTCGATGTTCTCAATACTCAATGGAACTCAAGTCGATTAAAACCTACGAGATCTGGCAAATTCAAATAGGCTCAATACCTCTTTGTTTCGCTACCCCTAACAGGTTTTATTGGTGGAGGGAGCTTCTCCAGCTTATGCGACGGATTAGCTAGATAATGCCTGGAAGCCCCTTCTCCGGTAAGTACAATATTACAATTTAGACATTTGTATCGAATGGCCAACGTAAGTTCAACAGTTTAGTTATACATACATGGCTAAAAAGTATGTGGAAATAGTGGCTTAACGAAGCTTGATTATTTCTCTGTTATCAGGCACAGAAGTTCTTAAGTGATACCTATTATGGATCGAACTAGCAATATTCTCCGATTTTGATTTCTCGCCGTGATTAACTATTACTCTCTTTGGCTTGACACGATACACAAAATTCATAATTTGGTTAAAGTCACTATGACCACTAAAACCATCTATTCTTTGAGTATCACAATTTACAGGAACGACCTTCACTTTCCCGTTCTTGTCCATCATCCCAATTTCGTTCATTATGCCATCAATTACTCGTCTCCCCAGAGTTCCATTTATCTGATACGAAACAAATATTATCTTGTTTCCTCGCACAGGCGCGATCGATTTAAAGTATTCCACCGATGGCCCACCTTCGAGCATCCCCGATGTAGCCATTATGATGGAAGGATTGCGGTCTTCCAAAATTTCATCCCGTTTTCCAGGACCGTTGACAAGAGTAAAATACTCTGACTGAAATGGATTAACACCTGAGGAAACAGATTTTCTCACATTAAATCCCAGATAGTGTGCATATGACATATGAATGGCACTAGCCTCTGAGATCATTCCTTCAATATAGATTGGGCATTCGACCAAGTTTCTCTCTCGCATTTCTTTATCCAACACCAACATCATCTCTTGGGCTCTACCTACGGCAGGAACAGGAATCAAAACCTTGCCACCTTGTTGAAGTGTTTGGTTTATACTTCTTGTAAAATTGTCATACACCGAAATTTGATCAGGCATAATATCAGAAGTATTGCCATATGTGCTCTCGGTAATCAGGGTTTCGACTCTCGGGTAAACTGAAAGAGCAGTATCAAGTAATTGAGTTCTGGCGTATTTGTAATCACCAGTATATAATATATTGTGTGCTCCTGATATATTCAAATGCACTGTAGCACTTCCCATAATATGACCAGCATTGTTAAGGGTGATTGTAATATCCGGCGAGATATCAGTAGGTTTGCCATATGGTAAAGTTACGCAGTGCTTGATAACTTCGTAAACGTCCCGAGACTCGTACGGAAGGTAACTGCCGTTAGCCTTTGCAATCTTGACCGAATCCAATTGCAGGAGCGTCATAAGAGGCAAGGTCGGTTCGGTACAATAAACAGGTCCTCTATATCCGTACCTAAAAAGTGCTGGCAGGAATCCTTGGTGATCAATATGTGCATGACTCAAAACCACAGCGTCAAGATCATTTAAGGTAAAAGGGAACCAATCTATCCTAGGATATGCATCGAGCCCTAGCGCTTCACCTGGGTTTATTCCACAATCCAACATAACCTTGCTTTCAGGTGTTACTACTACAAAGCATGACCTACCGACTTGTTTAACTCCCCCCAAACAAAAAACCAAGACTTCGGACTTGCCAGAAGTGCCGAAAGAAGTCTTGTCAAATCTTGCAGGAGCTTCTGACGAAATCGGCATAACATTGGTCTGAAGCTCCTCTGAGTTTAGATTGCCTCTCCGCTTGATACCCGCTAAATAACTAGGGGCACCAACTATAAGCGGAGTTCTAAAAATTCTCTGTCCTAGTTCCTGGTAAAAGATGCTTCTCTCCCTCGCAGAACCCTTCAAAGTTGAGTGTATTGTCTTGATACTCGCAGATGGTATATGCGGAGAAAGTCGAGTTCGTGCTAGCCAACCTGTTGAAGATGCAATTTCGATAATCAATGCCGGGGTGATCGCTTCGGGACTACTTACCTCCAAAATTACTTCTCCGGTAGCGTCGTCACAGAAAGCTGCTGAGAGCGATACATTCTTTGGAACGATCTTCAAAACTGTTGACCTTGTCAAATCTTCCGAAATCCGTATGCTGGGGTCGGTTCGGATTACAAACCGTTTCTTCATAGTCTTGGAGAGACCCGATAGATGCAATGTAAGTTCCGTTAGAGCAAATTTGGGGTTTTTCGTATACAGTGCAATTTTAGGCCCTTCAAACCGTGCAGCCGTAATTGATGCTTCTTTTGGAAGTAATGTAGTAAGTGAATTATACAGGGATACGCCATCAAATTCATCGTAATGGTCAGTTGCCCTAAATCGCTTTTTATCTGAGGTCTTTGCTAAGCTACGAGACAACGTATTTGCTTCGGAGCTTGAGCTTTTATGGACCTCTGATTTTGCATTGCGAATGTTCTCTATCTTGAAATCATCCTTCGAGCCACTATCTTCTGTCAAATCGATTCATTTCCAACCCACTAAGGTATTATACTGTCAACTCAAAGCATTAGCTAAAAGGTATTCTACCAGGACGGGCTACTAAATACTAAGCTAAACCATTAATATATCTTCTTGATTCGCAATTTACATTTGGTGTAACCAATAAATGGATATCTGATTTATGGGTCTTTGGGTAGGGTAACGGGTTGTAGATGGTTCCTCAAATTCTACACCTCCACCAGTTTGCTCTCATCAAAGGATTTTGAATTGTACCAATTATATCTGAAAAAATCCAGACACCAGTCATGGAAAAGCCCCTCACCATCGATAGAACCATTACTATAGAACATGGAAGTCATATCGGTAATCCCTTTAGAATTGGGGAAGATCACAGTAGCTTGTTGTTCATTCAGAACCACTGCAACCTGGATTCTGTCGATCATTCTCCGCTCAACTTCTCCACTTTTCAACAAATCCTGATAGCCAACCTGTTTAAGCAGGTCCATACGCTTCCTAGGAACTTGTGCATTCTGCGGCAGGATGTAGCTAAATTTTAGTTTCTTATTTTTAATGCGAGGCAAAATCGCTTCGATAAGCTCTAGCGGAATTTGAGGTAGCATTGCACAAATATACTCTTCAGACTCTTCATACATCTTTTTCCATCTTTCAATTACGGCAACGATTCCATTGATGTACTCACATTTATTAAGGGCACCTATTCTGTAAATGAACTTCATTGGTATATCTCCGGCTACGTGTTCTGAAAAGTAGTTCTGGTAAGTAGACAGATAGCTGAAAGTCGAAATCTGCCTAATGATAATATTCCCAAAAGTGGATAGTGAAAAGTTACCACTTGAATCTTTTTCAATCAGCCCCGCCTCAAAGAGTCTGTTGAGATTTCGATGTACCTCTTGCATTGTTACGTCAAGATCTCGTGCAAGCTTGGCCAGCTTTGTCTTCTCCTTATGCAATTTGAATAAGATTTGCAATCTGTGTTCGCTTGCAAGTTCAAAGAAAATGTGTTCAGTATGTTCATATTCACTAATCGACGGAGAATAATCATCCTCATCACCGTTTGTATGCATTTTCATACACTATCATCTATTTGATCCGGTTTCAAATATTAGTTTCTTTAGGCAGCATGTGCTAATATCTAGATCCTTAAACTATTAGCACTGTCGAAATTAGATCACTTGTGATAGCATGAACCTACTGGGATGGGGGGTTACGAATGACCTCTGAATAGAATAATTTCATACAAAAGGGGATCTTTGCCAGTTATTCTACTACCTTAGTATCCACGGCAATATGAAAGATATGGCCACAATCGTCACCATCACAAGCGTCAAGATTAGAGATGCGTTTTTGAGACGAGTTGAACCTGCACTAACTTTTCTTTCGATCAGTGAGTTATATAATTGGCCCCCATCAAGTGGTCCTATTGGCAATGCGTTGAAGATTCCTACATTAAAGTTGATGAACCATAGCCAAAAGAGGAAGTTAGCGATAATTGGAAAAGAGGATCCGAGAGTTGACGAGTATTTAGATGCCATTAGGTCAGAGTAAGGCACTGAACCTTCCGCCATAGTGGGTGGAAGAAGAATCGCAATTGGATTAGATCCGAAGGCACTCTTGTATCGACTCAGAACGAGTTCCGGATCTGGTGATACATTTGTGATAGTAACTCCAAGAATGCCTGTATTGGGTTGTACTCTAGCGGGGATCGATGCAATTTTTGTAATTTCCTGATCGTTAGTATCCTTCCATGTGATTGCCACATTATTTCCCAAATTTGATTGAAGAAGCCTGCTCAAATCCTCAATGTGCTCTACTCTATCTCCTTCGATGTCCAAGACTACATCTCCCTTCTTTAAGCCAATTGAATTTGCAAGCGAACCATCACCTACAGTCATAATCTCCACTCCGTATTGGGTGCTATCCTGTTGTGGCAACGGCACGAGTGTTGAGACAACAATATAGAGCAAACCGAGGGAAAGCCCCGCCACTATCATATTGTTCATGGGACCTGCCGTGAGAATTGCGCTCTTTTCCTTTAACTTAGTTCTAGCCAACTCTTCCCTTTCTATATTGACAAATGCTCCGATAGGGATACCTAGAATAAGTACCAATCCTGTAGACTCCACCTTCACGCCGTACACCCTGGCTACGATCCCGTGTCCCGCTTCATGTATGATAATCGTTAAAACTAAAGCAATCCAACCGTACGTCCATGGCAGATATGGATTCAACCCGGGGATAAGGAGATTTGATTGAGGTCCTATATCCCTAACCCCTTCCCGAGCCGCTCCGTTGGAAAAGAGAACCATTAGCGAACCCACTATCAAAAACACAGCTAAAGCAGTTATGAGTGGCATAAGATATGTATTAAACCTCGCATAAAATCTTGCAATTTTACTACCTGCTACTTTATCGAAAAAACTCAATCCATAGGGAGTATGAATTAGAATTAATGGAAACTTAATTTCAGCGCGTACTTTATTGCTTTGTTCCTGGTTTCCCAACTTCTACTATAACGATATTTGGTTATTTAAATGAAGTCATTAGCCTAGAACAGGTCTAGACCAAAGGTGAATTGTACATCATGATAAATGAATTCAAACAATAGGTCATTGAGCTGCGAGGGTTTCAAATTTGAACACTAATATATTCAAACCAAGGATAACATTATGAAACGGGATAGAAAGAAAAAATGTCTAGAACAGGTGAAAATCAAGATCTAACAAGTAGGATTTCTGGGAATGAAAGAAAAAAGCTTTCTGAGCCTCCTATAGATGTTTTATTTAATCCTTCTCTTATCTTGAAAAGGGATGCATGGGATATTGATGTTGCGTCAATGCTACGAATGCTACTGGATATTCTTGAAAGAGTCAAGTACAAGGATTTGAGAATTTGTGGTATTGCTGCCCTTTCGTCATCGATGATACACCGGATTAAGGTAGAAAGCATTTTCAAGTTGCAGAGTATGTCAGAAAAGAAAAGTAAACCGTCAAGCCATCCAGATGAAGTTCCCATTGAGAATCTAAGCCCTCTTACAATACCTTTTCGATACGAGTCAAGTTATCCTGTTTCGCTTCAAGAGCTCCTATCAGTGTTAGAGAGCATGATATCCAGCCTTACAGAATCAGGGACACGTAAACCACGTATTAGTATAGAACCAGTTGAGGACTTTTCATTTGAAGAATACTTTATAAAAATCGAGGAAATCTTGGCTCAGTTCGAGACGATGATCCGTACCAGGGTTTTCGAACAAGGAAATGAGTTATTTAGTAATTTGATCGCAGATATGGACGCACTATCGAGTGCGAGATGCTTTCTGGCAATGTTGTACCTGGCCTTGAAGGGCACCATACGTATTGAACAAACTAGTGACAGCAAAGACATCTTGTTATGCCAAGTACAAGACGGTTCGCCATAGGCGTAGTGTAAACCTTGATATGAAAATGAAGGAGAAGGGTCTATTGCAAGATGAAGTTAGGGCGCGTATCGAGGTTGCTCTTTATTGTTCTGGGAAACCGATGTCAGTCGATGAGCTCGTTAAGGCTTCAGGAATTACTTCGAGAGAAAAAACCATTCAAGTCATTAAGGAACTAATGAATACGATTAATTCTCAGCTAAAGGCTTTGGAAATAGCGAAGTTAGAGGATGGTACTTTTGTCTTGCAGGTGAAACCCATCTATCTATCGATTGTTAGAAAGTTTTCACATCAGCCTATTTTGTCACAAGCGTCTTTAAAGACCTTATCTTACGTCGCATATGAGCAACCAGTTACATCTACTAGGCTACTGCGTATTAGAGGTTCCCAAGTATATTCTCATCTGAAGGAATTACATAGTCACGGATTTGTTAAACATGAAGCATTGGGCAGATTGAAAGTGTACAAGACCACCGAGAAATTCATAAGTTATTTTGGTATTCCAAACCTGGATATGTTGAAAAGAAATCTGGTTTCAGCTGGTAAATCGTAGGTCTTGGATCACCTTGGCGCTAGATGTTTTCCAAGGAAACTGACAGACAATTGAAAAGTATTAAATTACCCCTTTCGGACGTTGGTTTATTATGCGCAAGTCCATAGAGAACCTCACTGGCAGAAAATACACCGGCGGCAAAATTACTCCCTCCCGAAGTAGAAAGAAATACGAGATCGATCGATACCCTAACGAGGCACTAGTAGGTAAAACTATCTCTGTTTCACGAAGAACTAGAGGTGGCAATTATAAAACCGCGTTGAAAAGCTCAGAATTTGCTAATGTGACTAACCCAGAAACTAGAAAGACTCAAAAGACAATTATTTCACAGGTAATTAGGAATCCTGCAAATAGGGATTATGAAAGAAGAGGAGTAGTAAACAAGGGAGCGATCATTGAGACTGAATTAGGCGCCGCAAAGGTGACTTCCAGACCCGGACAACACGGATGCGTTAATGCAATTCAAATCTCCCAGTAGTACGTTAGTTCTGGATATTGAATACTTAGCTCAGCTACTATTGCATTTATGATGTACAATTAACGAATTCATGGCCGATTGCCTCGGAAAGAATTTTGGTGCTAAGGAAAGGAGTTTTTTTGAATAAAAATTTGTTGAACCTGCATCCAAAAGCCGCTTTTTCATTCCGCCTTTCCAAGGTTCGACTACGTATTATCTAAAAACCTCCACAAGAACTTATGTGAAGTCCATTATTGTCTAACCTTTCCGAACTTCACTAGCGCAAAGTGTTCTAAATTAAGCATCCTGAACCTTTCACTGCTCTTTGGAAAAAAAATTTACGCCTAATCATTGAGGATATGAAAATAAACGCGAGTTAGGAATGATAACGTTGACTCGACCGGTATATTATTTGATTTACGAGTGAAGCATAAGTGTGAAACTACGATACACCCTTCAAGGTGAATTTGCAACCGTATTGTTCCTCGCCGCTACTGAGTTACGCAGAGAACAATGAGTAGTTGCATTCCTTGATCTGCCGTTGCGAGCCATAGCGCAGTAATGAAGATAACGGCGGTGGAATATTCATAAATAAGGTTATTTCTGCCCCCAAGGAACCTAGAATCAAGATTTTCTGTATAATATTCCTGAAGATAATGGAAAGGATATTAGAGCGGTTCTTGACAGATAAGATGTTATTACTAACATCGAAATCATAGCTTCACATGCCGCTTTGTCATTTAAGTACTATGATGGGCATGGCTCCACCCTAATTAAGTACCTTGTTATATCTGATCTTCACCTGGGTTTCGAGTACAATCTTGTGGAGAAGGGTATCCAAATAAATTCCAAATTCTTCACTCAAGAAATAGTTTCAGAGGTGAATGCGATAATAAGAAGTTTCAAACCCCAGGGCATAATACTGTTGGGAGACATTAAGGATTCAATCGTGAATATCAACTCTATCGAGTGGTATCACATACCGCGTTTCTTGAAGGATCTTAGTAACAATTATCCCGTTTACCTAATTCCAGGAAATCATGATGCAAAAATCGAGAGTTTGTCGCCCGCTGACGTTTCCATTGCTAGTCCTACAGGGATCACGATTGGTGATACACTTTTTTTACATGGCCACACTATGCCCTCACGTAGAAAATCGGCCGTAAACAAAATAGTAATGGGACATTTGCACCCAGTTCTAAATAAACCAGATAGCAACCTAAATGGTGAGCGTGTTTGGATATTCCTAAAGGTTAAAAAAAGCGCTGTTTTTAGAAACGAGGAGGGATATCTTGACCTAGTAACTGTGCCTTCTATTAATCGATTTATCACTCCGTCCAATGATTTTAGAAGAAAGAGCACTACTGTTTCTATGTCACCTATAATTAGAAACGCAACGAAATCTTCTGACTATGTTAAACAGGCCTTTGTATTATGTTTGGACGGATACGTGTTAGGTGACGAAAGGTTGCTTCCATTTGTAATTTGAATACCCCTCTAACCGAAAAGTGGGCAACCGAAACAGGTTATCTGTCACGGGTCCGATCTGACATATGCCTCCTC
>JAATVS010000531.1 GCA_014523695.1 Nitrososphaerales archaeon TH5895 | reverse complement strand
TACGTTTCGATATATGGCTTTAGGTATTCGAAAGTGGGAATGTGGGTCCTCATCCATTCTAAAGTGTCAATGAATGTGGAAGCAGATTCTATAGTTGTCAGAACAGGTATTCCGAGCTCTACTGCCTTCCTACGTATTTGATATTCATCATCTAGCATACCGACAAACCTCTCGAGTGTCGACGTAGATGGAATATTGATAATGAAATCGATCTGTCGTTTAAATAGCAATTCTGAAATGTTGGGTTTTCTGAGAGGTTCGCTTATTTTGTATACCCTTTCAACTGGATAAATGCCGAAACTTTCCATAAAATCTGCGGTGTGTTCTGTGGCCATTATGGAGTATCCCATATTTCCAATCTTTCTTGCAAGTGGAAGAAGTCTCTCCTTGTTGCTAGGTCCACCTGCAGTTATCAAAACTCTACCACGAACTGGCAAGTTGAATCCAGCTGCAATGTAGGCTTTCGACAGTGCATCATGAAAACTTTGCCCAAAACAGGCAACCTCTCCTGTAGATTGCATTTCAACTCCGAGAACAATATCTGCACCCTCGAGTTGCATGAAAGAAAATTGCGGAACCTTTATGCCAAAACCCGACTTTCTTAGCCAGATGTCGCTATGGTCAACAGGTAGTTTTTTTCCAATCATGGCTTGAGCCGCCAGCGAAATTAGATTTAGCCCAGTGAACTTTGATACAAATGGCATTGATCTAGAAGCGCGGACATTGGCTTCTATTACAAGCACTTGACCTTTCTTTACCAAAAATTGGATATTGAAAGGTCCTATTATCTTCATAGCAACGCCAATTCTTCTGCTATACTCAGTGATCGTTTCGATCGTCTCTCTATCTAATCTCCACGGAGGAATGCACATCATCGCGTCTCCCGAATGCACGCCCGCGTTGTCGATGTGTTCTATGACCGAACCAATGACAACGCTTTGTCCATCCCCTACTGCGTCAACTTCCACTTCGGAAGCGTCTTCCAAGAACTTTGTCATTACGATTGGGTGATCAGGGCTTACGTTAGTAGCCTCAGTCAAGTACTTCTTCAACTGGTCTTGGGTCCAGACGACTTTCATTGCTGCACCACTGAGCACATATGAAGGCCTAACGAGTAAAGGATATTGTACTATCTCAGCAAATGATCGTGCTTCATCCAGGCTCGTAAATTTTTTCCAGGCTGGCTGTCTAATTCCTAATGAGTCAAGCAGGTTTCCGAACTTGGATCGATCTTCGGCCTGGTCCACGCTCACGGCAGAGGTTCCTATAATGTTGATATTTGCAGAAGCTAATCTTGGTGTGAGGATATTTGCTGTCTGACCCCCTACGCAAGTTATTATCCCATCAGAATTTTCTCTCTCGCAAATGTCCATCACTCTTTCAAACGTTAACTCTTCAAAATACAAGCGATCGCAGATATCATAGTCAGTAGAGACAGTCTCAGGGTTACAGTTAATGATTGTGACCTCCTCGCAACCATTCTCCTTCAGACCCAAAACCATATTTACTGTGCCCCAATCAAATTCCACGCTACTACCTATCCTGTATGGCCCAGCGCCTAACACTATCACTTTTGAAGGCATATCCTTACCTCGAGGCATACGAGACTTTTTATCAGAGGCTAATGTCCTGTTTTTTCTTGGTGAAATATAATGAACATCATCAAATTGACCGCCATACGTGAGATAAAGATAATTAGTCTTTGCTGGCCATTCGGCAGCTAAAGTATCGATTTGTTTGGTAACAGGCTGGATCATCAATCTCTTTCTTAGAGCTCTAACTTTATTCTCGTCGATGTCGGAGCAATTGGCAATTTGAACATCAGAAAATCCCATTTTCTTCGCTTCCAGCAATATATTTTTATCAAGACTCGAATTTTTTAGCTTCTTCTCAGTCAGGATTATGTCTTGTATTTTGTTCAAAAACCAAGGATCTATTGATGAGAGTGAGTTGACACGCTCCACCGACATACCCGCCTTAAATGCTCTTACAAGATCGAAAAGGATCTCATCAGTCGGATGCAATAGAGATTGTTCAAGGGTTTCAATTTCATCACTCCCTATACTACTATCTCTATTATTACTACTATCATTACTACTATTATTATTAGAATCAGTTACGTGTGAAGATGAGTCCATTAAAGGGCTGCTCCCTAGTGAACTTAAATCTGGCAAAATTGGATGGCTTTCATTTTCCGGCGAATTTGGATTCAAAGTTCTATCTAAGTCTATTCGTCCTTTTCGTAGAGATCTCAGAGGTAGCTTTCTCTCCTGAGCCAAATTATTTGTACCCAATCTTTGATTATCGGCGATGAATCCGGAAGTAAAACTATTTGCATCTGATTCATTGGATTCATGCTTAGAATTCGAAACAAGGCCATACTTTCCATTGTCGCACATTCTGATTGCTTTCTGAAGAACTTCTTCAAAACTCCTACCAATCGCCATTACCTCCCCCACTGATT
This sequence comes from Nitrososphaerales archaeon TH5895, assembly GCA_014523695.1. Lineage (GTDB taxonomy): Archaea > Thermoproteota > Nitrososphaeria > Nitrososphaerales > Nitrososphaeraceae > TH5896. Next base: position 11,041 of record JAATVS010000531.1, on the reverse strand, counting down.
TCATGGCGCTGCCTAACCTCCTTTTTACTAATTCAAATTTCTTGAAATCCCATCTAGGCATCTTCAGCACAATGTAGTCCAAAGAAGGTTCAAAGCATGCCGTCGTCGCTTTTGTGACAGTGTTAACTAATTCGGGAAGAGAATACCCTAAGCTTATCTTGGCAGCTATGTATGCTAATGGATATCCGGTGGCCTTACTTGCCAACGCAGAAGATCTAGATAACCGCGCGTTTACCTCAATAACGCAGTAATTTTCCGATCGTGGGTCAAGTCCAAACTGTATGTTGCATTCACCAATGATATTACATTTCTTAGTGGCTTTTAGTGCACTACTGCGAAGCATATGATATTCGTAGTTGTTTAGTGTCTGTGAAGGGGCCACAACAATGTTATCTCCTGTGTGAACTTTCATAGCTAGAACGTTTTCCATATTGCAGACTATGACACCGTTTCCATGGTGGTCCCGCATCACTTCATACTCAATCTGCTTCCAAGATCCTACATATTTTTCAATTAGAACTTGTCGAACTACACTGAGTGCAAGTCCTCGCTGAACTATTTCCTGTAATTCATAATCATTATAAGCAACTCCACCACCTCGTCCGCCCAATGTATAAGCCACCCTTATAATCACGGGATATCCTATTCTCTTGGCAATGAGTTGAGACTCTTCGATGGAGTTCGCGGATGAGCTTTCAAGAACTGGAAGCCCACATTCAGCCATGTTTTCTTTGAAAAGCTGTCTATCTTCTGTAGCCTGGATACCCTGAATTTGAGTGCCCAGTACTTTAATTCCATATTTTTTAAGAATTCCATTCTTTTCCAGCGCAACGCCACAGTTTAACGCTGTTTGGCCTCCGAAGCTTAGCATTATAGAATCTGGGCGTTCGAGTTCTATTATATTCGTGACATATTCTAGATTAACAGGCAACAGGTATACCCTGTCCGCGAATCTGCTATCGGTTTGAATAGTCGCGATATTTGGGTTAATCAGTAGTGTATTTATATTATCTTCCCTTAACGCTTTGAGGCATTGAGAACCAGAGTAGTCAAAATGACGGTCTTCGGTTTATCGAAGGACTCTCGCCTGCCTCTCCGATCTTTATTGCCCCGCTACCTAGAACTAGAACCTTCTTGATATTTTCATGTTTTCCCAATTCTCCTATCCTCCGTAAATCCAACGACATCCCGAAGAAGATTATTCTGTTGCAGAGTGTACAAATCTTTAAGGATTGATAGTCTTACATCCAAATTTTGATGCATTTCTTGTTGATTATATCATGAAGTGTTCCATATTATTGTATTCTTTTAACCCGTTTTTGCCATATGTGAGTTACAATACTGAATCTATTCAACAACAACCCGCTGGTGGAGCAGCTTAAATTGGATTAAATTGGGTGGTTATCGATTTCAGAATGCTTTTTGAGCTCCTAGGGCCCTGAGTAAAGCCTACGTGTCAGATAATGGCAGTCTCACTGGCATTCACACAGTGGGCAGTTGTCGTGTTATACCAATTCTTGATAATGTCTCTAAATTTTTCGAAAACAAACAGACAATCATAAGGACCAGGAGACGCCTCAGGGTGAAATTGCACACCAATGATTGGTTTAGACCTATGTTGAATACCTTCTACTGTGTCGTCATCAGGATTATAGAACCAGGTTGTAAAATCTGTTTTCTGCAAGCTCATGGTATCTATCCCATAGCCATGATTCTGGCTCGTTATGTAGGTAGTATTGTCGTTCTTGTTAATGCAAGGTTTATTTTGACCTCGATGGCCGTATTTTAGTTTGTAGGTTTTTGCACCGGCTGCAAGAGCAAGAATCTGGTTACCAAGACAGATACCCAACGTGGGAATCGATTCTTCAATTAATCTTTTGGCCGTATTGATAGTTGCGGTACAGATCTCCGGATCGCCCGGTCCGTTGCTTATAACTACCCCTGCGGGACCAAACGCCGCGAGCGAATCATAATCAGTATCCCACGGAAGCCTAATTACTGAGAATCCCAATGACAAGATGTTACGGAGTATACTGAACTTTGTTCCGGTATCTAATAAAACTATCCTTCTATTGGTGGGGCTTCCACTATCAGTGGCAGCTGGGCTATAAAACTTGGCTTCCTCTATCGAAACCTCTGGCATAAAGTTTATCCCCTCATAACTTGAACCCTCGAGCTGCTCTTTAATCCTCGGCAAGTCTAACCTGGTTACTTGGGATGTTGACTTTATTTCCCTTCTGCCTGCCACAGACTTTCGAGTCCTCTGTGAACTGCCTAACGAAGTTACGTTTAATGCACCCATCATCACGCCATGCACTCGAAGTCGTTTGGTTAGTTCACGTGTATCAATTCCATATATCCCCGGTATTTTTTGATCATATAACCATTCGCCGAGGGTCTTGATAGAGCTCCAATGGCTTGCGCTAGCTGAAAGATTTTGAACAATTAATCCGCGGACCTGGATGGACATGGATTCGAAGAATCTAGGAAGTCCGAACTGATCTTTCAAATTGAAATCAGGCACACCATAGTTTCCTATCAGTGGATATGTAAGGCACAAAATTTGGCCTCTATATGAAGGGTCCGTTAGGGTCTCGGTATATCCTACCATACCAGTGTTAAATACCACCTCCCCTTCCATGTAAGAAGGGTACCCAAAACCTATACCGCACATCGCTAATCCATCTTTCAACACAAGACATCCAGCAAGCTTAGAATCAGACCCAATCAAATTAATGAAATTTGAACCCTTCAGCCAGTTTGAATTGATGAGATTTAAACTTTCTTGCTAAAGAAACAATAATGCGGACGTTACATTATACGGAATAGCCAGATTCTAACCACGATTAATGCGGTAATTTTGAGACCGATAATTTATGCTCTCGAGTATCGAACAGGTTAAATGGTGTAAACATTACGTTTATCATATGAAGGGCAACGCTTTTCAATTTCATTCTGTATATGCCATTATTACAATATTTACTATATTTTATATAGGCATCACAGCAGAGTTGGAATTTTTGTTTGAAGCTACTGCAGCAAATGATGCCTTTAGCGTTCAAGATACAGATTTTATGAATCGTCAAAAAGATATTTTTGGTATATCGGAGATATACCCTACTGTCAGTGGGGGAAGAGAATGGTTCGTGAATATGACCAATCCGGCTAATAGTTCACATTTTAGTGAGACAGGAGGCTTCGAACTAATAAAACAGAGTGACGGTTCATGGAGAGTTAACTCAACCCACGTTAGGCTGGTCGTCGAGACTCCATCAAACATGACAGATTGGAAGAACGTGGAAATCACTGGCTATGCGAAGCTGAGCCTACCGACCATCGTTAACTCGACCTCATCCTCTAATTCTAATTCCTTTAGCTCACCTATGAACAATAGCGAATCGGAAGAGATTGATGATTTAGCATTCATAGGTCGTAGTGGCAGACATAGTTCAGAAGTTCCATGTGAAGGGACCGCGTATGTCGGCGGACTACACAACGAAGGTTCAGTAGGATGGAAGAAGGAGATTTGGCACACAGATGGATATACTGATGAACGGGCTAGGAATCTTGTCACTGAACCAATATTGGATAGATGGGTAGGATGGAAAGTGATAATCTATGATATGCACCTGAATAACGAAACTGCGGTAAAACTAGAATCATATCTGGATGACCATAATAATGACAGTTGGAAGAAGGTCACAGAAATAATTGATAGTGGAGGATGGTACTCAAGGAGCACAGATGACGAGTTTTTTAAAGCGGATTGTGGAAAGGGGAGAGATCATATTATCGTTGAACCGGGTCCTTTTGTAATATTTAGAACTGATAACCTTGTACTTGATTTTAAAAACCTAAGCGTAAGAGAGATTAGTCCTCCTACTGACCTAAATGATTAGCACAATTTCATTCTCGGATTCTCTGTAAGTGTTGATAAAGTATTAATCCTATAATGGATGCACACAGCCTGACAAATGTGGTTGTTTTGATTATTCCTGTAGGATATCAGATAATGCTGTTTAATCTAACTACCGTCGTCTTTCTTGAGTTTTTTGGCGGCTTCCAATATTATTTTTGCCACATCACGCTCAATTCCAAGTGATGAAGCAAGATGATCAACATCAGATGAGATAATAGAGTCAAAGGTAAATCCAGACCTTATCAATAGCTCTTTAAGCCCCTCAGGAATCTCTAGTTCCTGAATTGTATATTTCATAACAAAGGTAATTTTAGACATACTAATATACTCTTCTAGTAAATTTATATATAGATGACATTCGCATCACTGAAATAACTTTCTCCACATGATTAGTTTGTCATATTGGCGCAGCGGTCATCTGTATTCGATAACATAGACGATTGGGGTCTAATAATAGATTCTCGACGTGAAGCAGCTACCTCAGATCAAATGTTGTGTGGCCTGGTCGTGGCGGAATTCAAAGATGCAATAGTTGTTTTGAACTTTGATCGGTATCGGATAAATAAATTTCTGGTTCCTAAATCAAAAGTGGATGGATTTGATGGGATTCGAGTACATCTCAAAATCTCACAAACGAGTCTATTCTTGTTTTGCTATTAAGACACACCGTCTACGTCTTTTGACTTGGACAAAAAAAGTAAACAGTGTATTTGTGTTAGCATTAAATGGAGTGTACAAGTTTTCCAAGGATAACAGATTACATTCCTACACATATGGGTAATCATTACGTTCAGAAGATATATTAGTCAAAATCCCTCCACCTTGCAAGCTCTGCAACTTTTTCTGCTGAGACATTCAGTTAATCACGATCTGAATACAAGATGGCCAGCTTAAATATTAGATTGTCATTAGTACTTTATTAATACTCTCGTCGTAGTCCATTATTCCGTGCGCCTATGGAAGCAAAGATCACTACGGCCGTGCATCTTAATTTAGGTAACTTCAATTACAATATTTACAAATGAACTATAGCTGATGTCATTCAAGCTATGTTTACAACCTGTTTGGCATGACAAAGTTAAATGTGAGGTAACGTTTATTGGGCAACAGCGCAGTGTATGACTAAGCGATTGCTTCGTGTGCAATTCAGTGATAGGTGACACTCTTGTAAACTTTGGCCAACAACCATTCTATTAACTATGGTGTATACGTGAATTTCCCAACATTATGCCAAATGCACCAATGTAAAATCCCAGACCTACCAAGAGTGTATTGTTTAGCCCCACCACCATTGACGAAATGACTGCAAGGATAGATCCTATAACTGAAGCGATAATGTTAACACCCCAAATTAAAGTTACATTGTGGTCGTCGGTTTCATTGATCTCTTCCAATGAAACATTATTAAAATCAGCAAATTTTTTATTAGATCCAGTTTGACTCTGTTTCATATCAGTATATTTTCTGTCATGTCCTGTCGCCAACCGAATGATAGATGGAAATTGGAATCCCATTAAAAAACCAATTGGGGCAATAAAGATGACAGTAAGTATGATTCGTTCATAGATGGGCAGAACTATACCCTGATAGATCACATCATCTATGAGGAAATAGTACGCCGTAGCTAGTACGATGATAAGTGGTATGGAAACCAGAATGGCTCTAGCGGGCCTAGCAGGAAATAATTTTCCGCTGGCATAAGAGCCTATTCCTGTGGCAATCAAGATTGAGAAGAGGATGGCGGTTAATGCCAGAACCGGTGTACCAAGGATTAATAAGAATTTCTGGATCAAAGTGATTTCAAAGAACATGAAACCTAAGCCGATACATGTGGCGAAAAGTAAATAATACTTATTTGATGACATGACTGTTACCATATCAATCTTATTTAATTTAGAATAGTAAAGTAAAATAGTAAACAACACTCCCGAAAGGATAAGGACTGTGGTGAGTAACATTATTAGTTGGAAAGGGATTCTTTCTCTTGCAAAGAAGAATGGTGAATCGTCCGTGGGAGGAGGAAGGGAAGAAATGCTTGAATTCGCTACTTCCCCAAGTGACCCAATTGTTCCCAAATTTTTCGACAGAATTTTTTCAAATTCTGATTGTATATGGTCACCAGGTAGCAAGATCGCTTTGGCATTTCTCTCCGATACTGTTTGTTTGACTATTTCCAATTCCTCTGTTGTGAAAGCACTATTTTTGATCATTACCAATATTGGATAAATTGATCCTTCACTAGAGGGGAGAAAGTAAAGACCGGGTTTGTTTTCCACTACAATTACCCTACTTAGAATCTCTTGGTTTTCCCTTAATACACTATCTGCTGACGCATTTCTTGGGCCACGGGGTGATTCTCCATAGTCTTCGAGCAGAGATTGATAGATCAAAGGTATCAACCGGGGCAATTCTATATTCCACCGTATCATCACTAACATACCATGATCCTTGTTCAAATGCTCCAGATATTGTTTGAATGCTTCTACGGTGTATAAGTAGTTCTCAGACAATGCATATCCACCTGCGAGTTGAGCCGCCCAGGAATCTACTAACTTAATCATGATAAGGTCGAATCTTGAGTCAGTACCACTAAGGTATCTTCTCCCTTCATCTATTACTAATTTTACCTGATCCCGGTCATATAAATTGCCAGCAGAACTCCCAAACCTTTTTGCTGCTTCTATGATTAACGGGTTTATTTCAACGGCAGTAACATTCCTTGATCCTCCTGCTAAAGATGCGAGGACGTCTTCGCCTCCGCCACTTCCGATAATCAAAGTTGAGTTAGTCGCAGCAATCTCATAAGGTAAGAAATCCATATAATGCTTGATCCATTCCAGATCCTGTATGGTCCCATTCCAGCGTATAACTGGTGTGTCGGCATCAGCATCTATTGCAATGGCAGCCAGAGCCCTGGACCTTCCAGAGGAATCTAAGCTCTGAGGTTGAGTAGTGTTATGTACTTGGCGAGTCACATCAATGCGTGAAAATGAATTCCACTCTGTAAAAAGATGTTCAAAACCCGATCGATTTGAAAGCTGGTAATGTAATCCTTTCTTCTCTCCGGGCTTAATTGAAAATAAATCCTTAAATGAGGAACTCAGCGCCAAGATCAGGGAGAAAATAATTACAAGGACAAGCGAAATCGATAGTAACCTAATTAATTGTCTTCTGTTCCTACCGATCGTACTAGTGTTATTCTGAGCTAGACCTTGTTCGGTATTGCAATACCCTCTATGCCCACGAGTGAAAGCTGCCAGCCTGTCGAGATATCTCATCACCTTCGAAGTTCGTGAAATGAATACAGTTGAGTAAGCCTTATTTCTACTCATCACAAATATTCCAACCATGCATGTCACAGATACCAGCAGGGAAACAAAAACTAAGGTATACTCGGCTCCGAAACCTCTGAGCAGTGGGTCTAATAACAACGTGGCCGCGGCCGATCCTATTAAATCAAGAAAATAGAGTCTACTGATATCTCTTGGTCTCGAATAGAAAATTAGAGCTATTGCAATACCTGCAAACAGGAAAGGTAATGATGAGATGAGATAAAATAGGTAAAGAAAATTTACGCTAGGTGGAATTAGGTAACTTGTCACAACAAGGAAAACTCCAATTGATATCGCGAAACCCAGGGAAGATTTAAGTAAATAAATAGGGATGTCCTCCCTTCTCAATCGGTTCTTAGCGGTATGAACAGCAAGAGACCCTACACCAAGCCCAAAAAAAGCGATGGATATGGCCATAAATGCATAGTCATACCAGAGAATGATGGAGAAAATTCGAGTGAGGGTGAGCTCTAAAAGCAATACGCTCGAAGATACTACAGCAAGAAGAAGAGCATAAAAGAGTACAAGTGAAGAGCCAATAATCAATCCTTGTTGAAATACAGACCCCATGTAAATTTATTACTGAGTAAATTCACGCTTTGAAGGCACAGACTGGGAGACTGACAGATAACTGCTTGTACTGAGAAGACCCCAGCCAGAACGTCCTATTGTTCTTTTTTATCCTGAATTCTTTAAATAGCTATGGGATAAAGTATACAATGAAACTTGCGCCTATTATTGCAGCAACAATCAACGCTGTTATTATTATCCCTTTTTTGGTAGTCCTTCGTCTTCCTAACGGTTGATCGACCACATTATCGTCGTTATCCCGGTGATTGTTATTCTGATCCAACCGGTTCACCAACCTCTGTGAATCACATCATTATCTGGCAATTATAAATGTGCCTAATATTCATGATCATTTGCAGTATCATTTGTGCTAAGAGACCTTAATTACAAGGTCCAGTGAGGTAGTACATTCATGAATTCGTGCAAGAAGGCCCTGCTCATGGTTTAGACCTTATTTAACGAAGGGCGAAGTAAATTTGTATCAAACCTATCGAAGAATTATTGTATTGTCATAATGGAACGCCGTGAGGTTTGTTTGTACAGTATTTTATGCATTGGCCTAAGATAAGAATGAGACATCGGAACAACGATCAAGGTCATCAAATTCAAGTTGAAAAGGAAATTGTCCAAATAGGTCTTGACTGCCTTTGGTATCATCCTTTATACTATTAGGGACGGCTAACGATTCAATCTTCAACGGACAAGAGTTTATCATCAATGTTCTGTTTGCAATATCACTTTTCGGGGAAAATCATGACGAGATGATAGCACAATTTTTGGCTACTTCCACGATGGTTCATCTAACTTTAGATTCATTGATTTCAACTGATAAGACTATCAGCTTAATTTTTTCAATTAATTAGCCGCACTAAATTGCCGTATTGAATTTTTAATTCATTCACACTGACACATTGTGATGAGCGTGTCCTTCGTTACGGAATTAAGAGAAAGAATTGTTATCCTTCAGGAGGCTTTAGATTCTGAAAAAAACCTACGGAAAAGGCTATATGATGAGAACCAGATCCTAATTGAGGAAAACCGAGAAATGGCTGATCAATTGGAAGCATTGAGAGCTCATTTAGAAGATATAGAGAAGTTAAGATAGGCAATATTTCTTGATGATGCTTACCCTCTCAGAACCACATCTTCCGGAAAAGACAACACGTGCATAATCTCAAGTGCCACCTGTAATTCCCTATGATTCTAAGCAAGCGGCCAATAATAGATGACCAGATGTTTCACTTATAGTTAAGTGCACATTTTGATATTTCGCCAGTTCGGTGAGTCCAAAATGGCAACCATTTGGGTTGCTCCCTTAAGAGGGAAAGTGCCACTCGGGAGATCTGTTCTCGATCAGTTTAAAGATCATTGTGTTTCTTTTGGGACAACAGCATGTCCTAGAACATTTCCCGGCGGAACGGCTCGGAAGATCACGTATAGTAATTGCAATTAATTTAATTAAGGTGCAGTTCCAAGAGCGCTGAAGGGTCCTTCTATCTTCTGGTCGGTAAACTCAGCTAGTTCTATCTCGTTCCCCAATCTGAATCTGATATCGCCGCCCCCTTGGTCTCGCAATTCGCGCTTAACCAGGTTTAACAAATAACTTCTCGGTCCGGGCAGATGATGCTTTGAGTCGTCTAAATTTAGTTATGAGAACGAAACGTGTCGTCCAACCTACGAATACAGTTTAGGTGTGCGCGATATCATATGGAATACGCAAAGAAAACACGTGTGACCCGCAAATTCGAGTCATTTAAGTATATGGAATGCATATAAATACCTTATGCTAAGAAACAAATTATTATGTAAGAATCACCGGGATTACGAATTTACAATATCTGACCCAGATTCTGGTGAGACAATATGTACCAGTTGTGGAGCTGTTCTCTCAGAAAGGGTGTCTCAACAAAATGTCCAAGAACGTCGATCATTCGACGCGTTACAGGACCGAGAAAGGAGCAGGGTAGGAATGCCTAATACACTTGCAAGACATGACAAAGGGCTTTATACTGTTATTGGCAAACCGAACAAGGACGCCAACGGCCAGGTTATAGACAACTCGATGCGTGTCATGATGGAAAGATTAAGGACATGGGATTACAGATTACAAGCACGCTCTGCAACCGATAGAAATCTTAAGAGTGCCTTTATGAAGCTCGAAGCACTAAAAGGTAAGCTATCGTTACCTCAAGCTACTATCGAAAAGGCCGCCTACATCTATAGGAAAGTACAGGAAATGGGAATGATTAAAGGCAGGACTATTAATGCTGCTTTGGGAGCATCTATCTATATTTCGTGCCGAGAGGCTGGAATCACAAGAAGTCTGAATGACATAGCAGTCATAAGTAATACGTCATATAAGGAGCTAGCCCGCACGTACAGGCTCATTGTGTTGAATTTGGATTTGAAAGTACCTATGATCGACCCGATTAAATGTGTAGCAAAACTAGCGAATAAATTGGGAATAAGCGAAATGACGAAGAGGTATGCTATCGACTACATGCAAGTTATTTCAAAAAGCGGAGTCTCGGCCGGAAAAGATCCAATGGGATTAGCAGGAGCAGTCATTTATCTTTCCTGCAGAAACCATGATCAACCTAGGACTCAAATTGAAGTGGCTAACGCCGGAGGGGTAACGGAAGTGACACTCAGAAACAGAACTAAGGAGTTGTCCATGAAAATCCCTCAGCTCAATTAATGTACTCTATCCTTGTTTGAGATATTCCAATTGTTAAAGTGGTCAAGGGGCCTGTAGGAGCCAGATTGTATCGAAATTTCTGAAGGTAATGCTGGATCTCGTCCAACTATCAGCGATATGGATATCCTAAGGTGGGATGACCACTCATCTTTGCAATTTGCAAGTCGAATATAAAAATAATTTCCAAAAAATGTATAAGTAGTTAGGTAAAAGGAAGTCTTGTGCAGTCCGATACATTTTCTCTGAAAATACTCGAAGCATACACAAGAGATGTTGGGAGAGGAGTAGCTCGTATCGACTATGATTCGATGGATTCTCTTAGCGCCTCTACTGGAGATGTTATTGAAATCAGGGGAGGAGAAAAAAGTAAGAGTAATAGGAGAACAGTAGCAAAGTGTTTGCCCCTATACCCTTCTGATGAAGGTAAGGGAATAATTCGTGTTGATGGTCTTGTACGAAATAATGCTGGTGTTGCTATAGGCGATACAGTAGTTGTAAGAAAGATAAAAGCAATCCCAGCTG
>JAATVS010000530.1 GCA_014523695.1 Nitrososphaerales archaeon TH5895 | reverse complement strand
CGCTTCTTGCAACGTAGCCGAAGCTACGTATGCTTTTTCACTTATTGCAAAATTACCCTTAATTCCATCCAGGTGACGAAGTTCTGATATTTGCATTAATTCTTTACAATATTCAATATTGTCTTTCGTGATGTCTGTTATGAATCGTGACTCGACGCCTCTTGTTTTAAGTTCATACAATCCTTTCCTAAACACCTCCACACCCATTGCTACCGATGGCCAAGTATAGTCTGCACAAATATTCATTGAAACCTCTGAGCTGTTTAGGAATTTCAATAATACCTCAGTAGTCTTGTTAAAGCCATACAATACTTCAGTCTTCTCAGAATCAAGAGTTGGAGTATTGGAAGCTGACAACGATATTTCATATGAACTATTATAATATAAAGGGTCTTTTGCTTGTTAATTGATAAGTTTGACAGTTCAATTTTGAAAGGAGTTTATTGTGCTTACTGATAAATTCCCTGATCTAATGATCACTTTCGAAGCACTAATCTGGGGACCTGGAGGGAGAGTCGGATTGTTGGTTAGTAGGTCAATATGACAACAGAATCTGGTCTTCAAGAGAGAGAAAGAAGGCTGAGGAATCTTAGTGGAGCAGTAGGCGCTTGGCTGGAAAAAGAGATTGAGCTAACCTATGCAATACTCTGAGTCAGGGTTTTGCAAGAGAAATAACTTTGGCTGATACATTGGCCTATCATGGTGACTTCACAAAAGCGTTGTATCACGGTGTGATAGCAGATGTAGTACGTTAAAGGTTGAAAATCAGGTAGAGATATTCCTCTGCCAGTAATTTAGGGCAGGTGAGGCGCCGAAGGCTGCTCTCCAAACGATGAAAGGTAGGACACTGAGGGACCAGGCTGCCCTCCAAATATCCAAAGCTGTGCTGGGGGACCAGCAAAACAACGCTGATGGCCCGCTAGGTATTCAATACTGTAATGACAGTCTGATCAAATCGAAACAATCATCGAGTAAAGTTGCTTCCTAATCCAAAGTACTATCCTCTTTCTCTACTGCAGTCCTAAGTGCAGTTATTAGTTTAGCGACCTTCCAATGTTCAGAATCTTTAAAGGTTCAAAAACCATAGCTATTCCTTAATTAGGACCTACCTAATCTACAGATAATGAATAAACTTAGCACAAGCTTTATGTATACAGCTTTGATTGCTACCGCACTAGTTGGGTCTTTTTTCTCACCCATTGCATCAGTAGCAAACGGTCAATCACTGTCAGATTTAATGAGCATGATGAACGGTAATGGTGATAACGAAACCGAAGATGGGATGATGATGGGAGATATGATGATGGGAGATGATAACGGCAACATATCGATGACGCCGTTTAACATGGGTGTAATGGTAACGCCAATGATGTGCACGTCTCCTAATGAACTTATTGGAGCATTCTCAGGCATGTTGGGTGGTAGTAATGCCACAGAGAATGGAAATGGTGATAATGCAACTGAGCAAATGGCAATGAATATGGTACAACAACAGATGATGATGGCGGGCGGCGGGTCAGATGGCGGGATGGAGAATGTGTCAGAAGCTCACATGCAACAGATGATGAACATGGCGATTTGTTTCCCAATGATGGGTGGGGAGATGATGAAAGGAGTGGAAGGGATGGAAGGGATGGATGAGATGGAAGGGATGATGTCGATGGGACAATAGTTGTATAGGGGACAATTCAAGAAAATAATGATAGAACCTAATCTATTACCTATTTCTTTTTTTTTGCTAATACCAGAACTGAAGCTCGTTCCATGAATAGAAAATCGTCGTTATGGATATAGATTCTGTAGACATAAGTAATACAAGAAGATAGTATCTTCCAGGGGAATCGGAAGGTAGGCTTACGCTCATATGCGAATAGGCATGTCATCTTCAGCATGTCACCTTACACAAAAGATGCCTCTTCTCATTCACTGGTCGCTCTGTGTGTGTGTGAGACTTCTGGCACACGCACACCATTATTAATATTGGTTATTGGTTTACTTTTAGGACGGATTTGTCGTCAATGCCAGAACTGCAACGACATCCTGGTTCCCAGTTCATCTCATCCGATCATCATTTCAAGATCCCTGAGAGTGTTGTGTATTGCGTAAGCCAATGCTCTATGGTATGCCGCTTCGATGAGGTCATTTCGGTCAACAAATACCTCCGCCAGAGCCATTTCTCTATCAAAATCCCGAATCAAAATGTCCCTTAATCCGTTCCCTGCCCTTCTGAAATCTTCATCTAATTCGTAACCAAGTTTTCTGCTAAGACTACGTAGTCTTCCTTCTCTCTCAGATGAACTTGACATATGGAATCCTCTCTTGTTAAGAGAGGCCTTGGATTTAGAGATTTGTTGGGCAAGAGATTCGGGTCCTGCAGTGTTAGATCAGGTTGCAAGACGCAAGACGATTTATGACACCTTGTAAGTCGCATACATCTCCTTTCAATCCCATTCTACAATATCACCTCACCCTGTGGGTTCTTCAAGGATTTGGAGTGCAGCAATTATGTACATGATGGGGCCAGTGGTTCCCAAGGTGATAGTGAATCTAAAATCGGATTCAAAAAATGCTTGAACATTATAGACTATAAACCTTCTGCCTGTTTTCATTCTAGGGCTAAATCGTCTACAAATTCTCCGAATAACTGCAGATACCGACATCCTCTCTTAGTGATTTCATAATACGAAAAGGGTTTTTACATTGTCATTATTATCGCGGGAGTTGATGGATGTCGCACGGGAAAATTATATCTACTCTATCACCCAAAGCCTTCCACGATGGTCACTGTGGGTAGAGCCATAAGGCCTTCCTCACAAGCAACTGTGAGAACCCTGGCTCTGTGGAGTCCATTAGCTAAGGATTCAGGGGCATCAGCTAGGCAAGTAAGTAAGATGGAAACCATATTGGAGAAGGGCTCAGAAGGAGAAAAGAGCAGGGTTCGGAATGGCAAGACCCGGATCGATAAAGCGTACAAACGAATCAAGAATGTTGAAAGGCGTACCATGCTTATAGAGGAGGCTAAATACAATTTAGAAACAAAATCACTCTTTGATGCCAATAATGTAATTCTGGAAAATAAACTCGGTTGCAAGCTTTTTCATGGGGATTTTAGAGATGTAGCTCAACAAAAGATACCTGATAACTCGGTCGATTTGATCTTTACTGACCCACCATATGACAAAGAATCACTATCCATTTATGCTGATCTAGCTAAAATGGCCAACAGAGTGCTGAAGGATGGAGGCAGCCTGGTTACCTACATAAGTCAATATGCGTTGCCAGACATTCTAGACCAGATCCGCTCGAATGGTAATGATCTACACTATTGGTGGGAAGTATGCATAGCGTTAGAAGGCCCGTTTGCCAGACATTGGCAGAGACAGGTTGTGGTAAAATGGAAGGGCCTATTATGGTTTGTCAAAGGGAATAGGCCTCAGCTTCCTGATTACCTAAGTGACCTAGTTTTCTCGCAAAGAGCAGATAAAATACTACATAGCTGGCAGCAGGGAAGTGCTGAGGCTGACCATGTTATAAAAATCCTAACTGTCGAAAATCAGACCGTCCTAGACCCTTTTCTAGGTGCAGGTACCACTGCAGTAAGTGCTATTAAGCATCAACGTAGATTTATAGGCATAGACACAGACCCCAAAGCTCTGAGCTCTGTAAGAGCTAATATGAAACTGAATTTGGCGTCAGCCGAATAATAGGTTTTGTCACAGCCCTTGGTAACGCGAATTAACTGTTGAAATGCTGAAGTAGATTTCCTTTTGACTGGCAAGATTGGAAATGATGGAATTTATGATAGATAATAATGTATCTCATCGATTCATTTTATAAGTAAAAGCAATTATATGATTATGAAAAAATCAAACATGTCTAAAATGAACGTTAGAAAGGTCAAAAACTACTTATGACTATGCAACAACACAGAAAAACAGCCAAACAGTATCAGATTGAAGAACGCCGGAGACAAGTTGCTATCATGGTTACTCAATCTTATACTGAAGTAGAGATAGCCACAAAGTTAGGAGTAGATAATACGACTATATCAAAGGATATCAAAGCACTAAAGTTAATCTCGCAGCAGTTTATTTATGACATAACAAAGTCGGACTTTACTTTTTACTATAAACAGTGTTTGGACGCTGTAAAACTAATCTTAAGAAAGCAATGGGAAATAGCAGGCAAGGAGCATATAACAAGGCAGGATATGGATAGGGCAAAGATACTATCTGATATTCTCAATACGGTAACTACAATCAATGAATACTATAGCGCAGCTCCTCGATTGCATAAGACTCCTATGCAAGCAGCTTTTTCTATGGATGACTTTGGAATTAGACCGGGTACTAAGATTCATAAAATGACTCCAGAGGAAGAGGCAGCGGAAATAAAGGCTTGGGGAGAAGAAGAAGCGGCAGCAGCAGAAGCCGAACCCACCTTTTGACTTGTTCGTCTCGCATCAAAAGAAACATATCATGGCAAGACGTGGTTTTATCGTATGAATACAAGAGCGTCCTATTTGTTAATAATAATATTTACGGTAGTCGTAGTTTTTTCATCTCCCGGATACTACAAGAGTAGTTTGATACCTTCCACCTATGCATCCACTTCAGGATTGCTAGCTGCAGAAAATAGAACTATGCCCACTGCTGAATCTGTCCATATTTCAGAAACAATGAAAGTTCCTTCGTCAGTGGGAACCTTTGTGATTTTAATTCCCAATGAAGCACATGAGAATTGGTCCGATGAGAAACATAAACTAATAACAGACAAGAATTCATATTACTTGCCGACTAATCTGATAATCCCTAATGGGACTGCCATTGTTTTTCTGCATGCTGATGCTCCTTGGGATACACCAAATCCTCATACGATTGACATACAGGATAACAGTGGAAAGGTCGTATTTAGTAGCGGGCAATTAGATTATGCGCTTAGCTCCATGCCAATCATACTCCCTTCTCCAGGAACATATAACATAGTCGACAAGTCTTATGATACAAAGGAGGCGAAGATAACGGTTTTGGATAACGAGACATCTAATGGTAATAGCATAATAGGAGGATTTTATACTCCCACTAATCAAGTAGAGGATACTGAGGATAATGATGGTGTATCCCATCCTGGTTCGCTTCAGTATTATAAGGAGGCCTTCAAAAATGATGGATTTGACATATTGAGTGAATATAACTTCACGTATGCTGTATGTGACTACTGCCCTGGGGAATATTGGCCCGACAATAAATCTGGGGAACATACATTCATTATCTATAGCGCAGAAGAACCAATTTCAGATGCATTAGCTAAACTAGGAAAGTTAGTTAAGGACAATGTGTACATATGAAATCATTAAGGGGCTTTATTTTGATGCTCGAAAAAAGATATAAAATCCTTATTGAAACTATAGGTGTACCTAAAAATCCGGTACTCAAACTTTTGGTAGGTTAACGAAAAAGGGTATTCAGGCATCTTTGACTGCTAATACCCGTTATATTTTCGCTACTGCTGCTAACCTAACGATGTTCTGCTGTATTTACAGTATAGTTTTCAAAATGCCTATTAAACGCAGCTAATAATCAAAATAGAGTGGTTTTAAGTCTTTCTTAGTCTACGATGTTTGGAATGCGTTCTCCATATCCCTATCTATAGGGATAAGCATTATATCCTCAACTACGTTGTTTGGTGCTGAGTTGTCTACTGCTGTTTTAAGCAATAAGACCAGATAATGCACTGAGAATTGTTTGGGGATCATTGTTACTGGCAGGGAGTGGTACAGTGTTCGTAAATGTTACTAGCGCTTTGTCTGCTAGACCCTGAGCAATCTGATAATCTGCTTGGCTTACTATCGGCTCCGCTGTTGCGTTTGCTAAGGCAGTCATGTTTACAGCCGGAGGATT
>JAATVS010000529.1 GCA_014523695.1 Nitrososphaerales archaeon TH5895 | reverse complement strand
ATTCAATGGTCCCCGGCGTTACCACTTCCATTAATCGGTATGTAGAGTCAGTCAGATAAGGAGTGTTAGTATTCAACCTCGGAGGCGTTTAATCTGTTTATCATTCGTTATAGGATATGAGACACACAATATTTTTAGATTAAGGCAAGGCGCACTTCCTGATTTTGCTCTTTATAGCATTATCTTCAGAATTCAACCTTGAGAAGCACAGGTATAAACATATAAGATATAATTATCTATCAACCAATTTGACTACTAGTGAACACCATAGAAATCAGTGATTCTGGATGTTCTATACTTTATTTGTGCATTTTTTCATTTCTAGCTTTCATCGCCATACAAGGATCAGATCTAGTTTTTGAATACTCCGTATCTGAGAATAAATACGCTACTGCGTTATCGCCCTATGTCATGATGGCTCACGCTACAATAACTGGTAACAATACACCAAATGGTAGTGATGACGAATGGGTAACTGTTAATCATGATTTGTATGGGTCAAGAAGTAGTAATCAAACCATCATTAATAAGGAGAATGTGGATTCTTTAAGAATTAAGTGGCAGATTGTAAATAATTTTGAAATACAGGATTCACCCATAATCATTGGCAATATCGGCTATGTTCAAGATTATGCTGGAAATGTGTTTGCTTTTAATATAGAAGACGGACGAGTTCTATGGAATGTGCATGTAGGTTATGGACCAACAATGGGTCTGAGCTACGACAATGGATTAATTTTCTCGAGTACTGCATCGAATGGGACCGTTGTTGCAATAAACGCAACAGATGGGAGCAGGAAATGGGAATCTCAAACTCTCGGTGATACATCAGTAGGCTATAGTATAGATTCCTTCCCTATAGTATGGAAAGATTATGTAGTTGCGGGATCAGGGGGGAGTGGATTGCCACCAGGACCGGGTATGGTAAAAGGAAACGTTACGGCACTTAACCGTACAGACGGTAGTGTCCTGTGGAATCTTGCAACAACTACAGGTGAATGGGTTGAAAAAGGGAAGACCCCACCAAACGGAGGGGCGACGGCATGGTCTGGGGGTTCATTTGATCCTGAAGAAGGTGTTTTATATGTTCCATTAGGAAGTGCTTCCCCAAACTTTAACGCTTCTACTAGACAAACACCAAATCTCTATTCGAACCATATGATAGCTGTGAACGTTACTTCAGGGGATATTATATGGGCTACGCCATTTATAGCACATGGTACCGTCCTAAATCATGTTGTGGTTCCAGATACTCACGATTGGGATACATCTTGGGGTAGTAGCATCACTAAGGTATCACTACAAAATGGTACTCAAAAGAAGATCGTGGTAGGACACGATAAGATGGGTAATGTAATTGCCATGGATAGTAAAACCGGTGACGAGATATGGTGGAGGACATTGGGAAAACCAATCAACATCAATATAATTCCATCAGCAAACGGTACCGGCCTTATTTGGGCATACGGCGTTTATAATTATCATGCTGTGGACGACAAAAACACGCTCTATATTACTGCTACAAATCGAGGTTTGAATTTCTTTACCGATGGAATAAGTGGTCATAAGAAAGCAGCTCCAGACACCATCGAGCAAGGCTTAAAAAATGGCACAATATATGCGATTGATATTCTTACCGGTGAAACTAAATGGAAACTTGATACAGAGTTTCCACCTAGAGTATCACCTTTAGTTACTAATGATATACTTTTTACTGGCTATATTCCATATGATGGAAAAATAAAATCAGGCATAATTCTTGCTCTGGATAAACAGACTGGAAGTAAACTATGGGAATTTAATGTTGATGCGCCTATAGCCCCAGTAGGTCCATCTATTGCAAACGGAATACTTTTTGTGCCTACAGGCAAGTTAGTCTCTAACCCCACTCTCTCCTCGACAAGGGGCGAAGGTTCACTAATTGCCTTCGAACCTGAGACGTCTAATTGAGAATAACTTTTGTAGCGGAAATAAAGCACTGCCATCATGATTATTGTCAGTACATTTTTTCATTTGTGCAATATATCTAATTACCTAAACCTCAGGTAACAATTCCAGAAAGCCATATCGTCCTGGACCAACCAATATCTGCCCTTGAATTCTTGGGAGCGCATTTT
>JAATVS010000528.1 GCA_014523695.1 Nitrososphaerales archaeon TH5895 | reverse complement strand
GATCAAGTCATAATCTATGTGTGGTTGTATCTCCTCAGTATTAGGTTTGAAAAATGATACTTTCAACTGAGTCTGTTCATTAGGTTTAATTGGAAATGGGGAAGGTTCAAGTTTTACAGTTATACTTTCTCCATCAGTAAGCTTTGCCAGTGGAGACGAAGAATTAGAGGTATTTTGTGCAAGAACAGAAGTGCTGACGATATCGTTTGTGGATGCTGCAAATAGTATGATTGCGATAGCTGCAATAAGTGTAACCCCAATCGAAAGGAATTTCATTATTATGACACAAGTCGATTATAGACAAATATAAAGCATTATTCTTATTGGGATATAATTGCAGAAATAACTTGATGCCCTATCATCAGCGTATATCATTAATGATATTCTAACACTTTCACGCTCAGGACTTTGTTACTCTCTAACTAGTAACCTTTTAGTAAAAAAGGTAGGACGGCGTCATGAATAAACTTTATGCTCTTACAGAGTTGGTGCTACCCGAAATTCATCAAACAGCATAAAAAAAGAGGGCGTTGGTGACTTATGTGCCACCATCATGTCGTTGTCTAACTGAGTGGATTCGTCAGTGTAGATATGGCAGTATTGTATTGTTAGCCGGTGGCACAAGCCCAATCTGTTCTAATGGTGTCAATCTATCGTAGAATATCTTACCTCCCTTAACTTTTCCTTCGCTGTCCCAGTCAAGGACTTCGACTGCATCGACAGAGAAGTTGTTACCAGTGGCAGGATTGCCTTCATAAGGCCGATCATTTGTGCCATATAGAGTAAACTTGGAGAAGGTCTGATCGCCTGATTGGAAATATTCGTAGTTTGCAATCTTTGCGTCGCTTGATGCATTTAATGGTCTACTAATGTGGTTTGCTAACTCCTCTGCGGTTGTCAGAACTTGGCCTGTTGCTTGATCTACGTAGTGAATCTCAGGTTCTATATATGGCAATACCGCAGATATGTTTCTCTCATTCCATTGCTCGTGTAGCCAATTATGACGTTGTCTGAGATCGTCTGATGGTGCTGATGTCGGGCCTGGTGGCAGCGTTGCAGGCGGGGGTGATGCCATACGTGTTGGTGTAGGAGTCTCAGGTGCCGTCCAGTTGGCCATTCCGATTTGTTCTAGGAGATTCAACCGATCGTAATACATATCCCCACCAAGAGCCCTCTTATTTTCATCCCAGTGGATGAACTCGGCTAATGGAATCTCGAATACTTTGCCCGTAGCCGGGACTACAGCCGATTCATCGTGTGTGCCATTCATTATACCAGTCATGAGAGTCATTCCCGTACTATTGTCTTTTAGATATTCACGGTCTACCATCTTTGGATCACTAGAAAAATTCCAAAGAGCACTAGCATAGGTACGCATCTGCGGTATGGTATACACTTGATGTCCAGAGGGGTGATCTACATAGTAGAATACTGGATGAAAGAATGGAAGAAACCGGGATAGGTTCTGGGCGTTCCACAATTCGTGTGACCAGTTGTAAATTTCGATAAAACTATCGGTTGGTGCCTCTTTATCTTTTGCGTTAGGCATATAGGTCTGAGGCGGTGAGGTTGTTGCGTAGACAGTCAAAGTTTGCATGAATAATAAACTAGCAATGACTGTAGTAAGAATGATTTTAGAATCAATCATATGTAGTAGTGGGACAATATTCTTGAACTATTAAACCATTCTAAATGAAGACAATGTCTGTAAGTTAGATCTCGATAGAAACATAAGGATGATCAATGCCATGATGTATCGCCTCTGTCATGAGGAATGAGAGATGTTCTTGGAGATATATTGCCAAAAGTAATCCCTTAGATAAATCATCGACTTAAGTCGTTTTATATCGTCGCCCATCATGGAATTGAAATATCAACCAAAAGTATTATAGCACCCATAATTTGTGACAAGTTTGTAGTTAGTATTGCCCGAACATGGAGAATATGATCAGAAATCAAAGAAATGGTTTTGTAGTTATTGGATGGCCGAAGACGAATGGATGGATCTACACCATTATTTCCCTGCAAGTAAGTTAGAAGACGAGGAAGAAAAAAAGGATGATGACCTTTAGGAGCAGGAAATGTAAAAAGTTTTATTTTTTTTTGGAATGAAAACTCCAGCAATGGTTATGATTAGGTAAGGATATCAACAATAGATGCTAATTGATATGCTAACCTTATCTGAAAAAGAGGGCTCTTTCATCAATGTGCATATAGATCTATTAGCTACTATTCTTCTTGAATAACATGCAAAAACCCAAATCTTGGATAAAGCAGCCTGCATATGAATAAGATATAGATTATGATCAAAAATAGTAAATTGATGACTTTGAGGATGTCGTAATATAGAATTCATCTGAGAAGACTTGACAAACAAATTATAGACTGTTGAATGACTAGCAAAAAGGATGAGCACAAATATCGCATAGATATTACATCAGATGGAGATAGATATCATGAGATATTGGAAATCTGCAACAATTACAAAGCTCAGCAAGGTGTGGAAATTACTCCAAAAGAATACATATTGATGCTTATAGATTCTGCTATTGGGAATAAAACTAAGTAACCAAATATCTTACAGTATTACTTTTTACTATAATAATAGTTAAGGTATGCTCTCAATGTAAATCCAAAACCAGGTACAAACAGGCTGGGACTTGAGTTAAAAAACTCAACCACTTTATCGAGAGACAAGAAATAAACATTTGATATCTCATACGGATTTATTGACAGACGATCAATTCCATCATGATCTAAGATGCATTCATATATTGTAACAAATGCATTTTTCCTCCAGGAATTGCTGAGAATGCTGCCAGGGAAGCCGTAGTTATAGTCTTCATCCTTTACATCTATAGACATTTTGCATACCTGTGTTAAACGACTACTGCTAGAAGCATCATGTTCCTCGAGAATGAGTCCTAGCTCGTCATTAATTCTTCTCCGAGCAGCATCAATGTACTTTTCATCATATGCTACTTGAGCACTGATTGATTCAGAAAAAAGACCTGCGTGTTTGTTTTTGTTGAACGCTCTCTTTTGTAACAGAAGTCTAGATTGAGTATCCAGGATAAAAATTGAGGCAAATCGATGTAGTAAACCTTGATAGTATATTTTTTCAGGTACCGCTGATCCTATAATATTATCTTGTTCGCTAACGATGGCCAATTGTTGGTTTTCATTGTTAAAGGATTCATAGAACATAATGATGTATCTGCTTGCTAATAGACATTAGCAGATGATATTATTACACATTCGTGATCTATTATCAATATAGAGTAGAATAAGAATGTTACAGTATCAATATACAGATGATTCTTACGGTAGTCGTAGAAACGATGCTATCAAAAACAAAAAAAGGAATGTAACTATATGATTAATTATGGTTGATCATATTTGTGAGTGTAGTCAGCGTAATTGTATTCTAATATCTGGGACGATGGGACGATCCTTTGGGTTTATATGCAAACCTACTTCATGACTTTGCCTTAAACTTTGCCCTTTATAGCACGACCTTACAAAGTGTCTTGTTTCCTTCGTGGTATGAGAGTCATACCGTCACATTAGTACCTTACGTTTTTAATGAGAAAACTATTGGGGGATTCGATCGTTCCAATCTTTTGTAACGTATTCATGTTGCTTGTGTCTGTGTATTTGTTGCATACCTAGCGCTTGCATAATTTGTTGCACTAGGTCTAGAGAACAATGGTATACCTGACATTAAGACTAATACTACAGCGAATATTGAAACGTATTTGATCTTCACAATATAACTTCAAAGAAATGAATCTGTTTATGCGGAGTTGGAAGCATTTCAACCTCAAATAAGTTACATATTTCTTCTATGTCTCCTCTATCTCCTCTTTCAGCTGCTTCCACTAGTCCCGCCATTCCTCAATTAGTTTTACTTTTCTGAGTTCCTTCTACTGCTGCACGGAAAGTTTAGGAATCTGAATAAAATAGGATAATCATTATTAGACATGCTTTGTACCATAATTATGGAATTAATCGTCATGAGTCGGATGACAGAACCCGTAATTCGGTTGCTCAAAGGAAAGAATTTTGCTCATCTATCGACACTAATGAATGATGGCTCCCCCCAAGTTACTCCTACATGGATTGATCTTGACGAAGATAGTAACAGTATTTTGATAAGTACCGTTGAAGGAAGGATAAAACACAAGAATGTGTCAAGAGATCCAAGGGTAGCTATTTCTATATCTGATGAAAATAATCCATAAAATATGGTTTTAATTCGAGGAAGAGTTATTGAGCAGATCAAGGAAGGAGCCGTTGAACATACTGACAGACTTGCAAAGAAGTACCTAGGTGTGGACAAGTATCCCTTTCCTACACCGATCGAAAAGAGAATAATTCTAAAG
>JAATVS010000527.1 GCA_014523695.1 Nitrososphaerales archaeon TH5895 | reverse complement strand
TGAGTAGCCTCCGATATATGCTAGGGCAGCAAGGTTGAAGACAATATGAGTAATACTCGCATGGATAAACATTGAGGACACTAAGCGTATTAGAGTAGAAGTCGCACCATTTTCGAGACTTCTCGGAACTGTTTGAAATGTGTAGGACTGGTGAGCACTATTCACGCTGTCCGTATTAAAGATAGAGTCTGGAACAAATCCGAAGTTTGTAATTATCCAGGTATTGCTATCAGTGAGAAAACCAAATGCAAAAACTAGGAGATTTAAGGCAATTAATGAAACAGTAGCTACCGGAAGATTTCGAAAGTTCACCATTGGAGGGATGTGGATACAGGACTTGAAAATCGTTTCACCACATATATAGTTATTACGAGTTCCTTGACGATTGAGCGGTTTTTAACAACGTTCTTACTAGCTGTCATTTTATTATGCGGCAATTCATTTATTGGCCTACGCTTGCTTAAGTAACTACCATACCGCAGATGTTGGTGATCTGATCAATCAGTATCACTACAAAGATAGTCCACTCTGCATTATCTATTTTTGTACTAAGGGACAGCCTTTTGTAGAACTAAACACAGCAATGCAAACAACAGAAATTCTAATTATCATAGGAATGCTCGGGAATTAGAGATTCAAAACATTCATTTGCTAAGTGGAGAAGCTGCTGTGGATGGAGGAAGCCATCAAATATTTGGTCAATACTTTTAGCTGGCCTTTGGGGACGTGTTCTTTTTAAGATATTAATTTACCAATTCCAATCAGAGAATATACTGTGATAGGAGTAGGAAGGCTAAAAACGAAGTACGCCGTCATTGACAATTTGAGAATACGCTATCAGGACAGCGCCACTGCGGGTGCAAAGACTCTAATATTTATTCACGGTTTAGGGGGCTCGATCGAAAGTTGGGATAGCAATACGGGTCAGCTGTCCAAAAAGTACAGAACGGTTGTCTTTGATCTTCCGGGATTTGGACTTAGTGACAAACCACGCAAAAACTATACAATAGGATTTTTTTCATCGTTTATTATGCAAGCAGTTCGCAGACTAAACATTGAGCTTCCTATTAATATTATAGGTTCATCACTTGGGGGCCAAATCGCCGCTAATATTGCAGTAGTAAAACCAAACGTGGTGGACAAGCTGGTACTGATAAGTCCTGCAGGTTTTACTCCCAAACCGTTTCTAAATTCTCACGGTCTTCAAAAATATACCGGTATCGTTGGCGCTACATCAAAAGCAGAAATAAAAAAAGCGTTGTCTGAGACCACTACGTCGCTTGTCTCCAGCAAACTTGCTTCTCTAGTCCATGAAAGAATATCGATGCCGGGTGCCAAGGAAGCATTTGATTCATCCCTCAGACATAGTGCTACTGCTAGACGAATCAACATCAACCGGATAAAATCACCCACCCTTGTTATTTGGGGAAAAGAAGACCTTGTGATCCCTGTTAGGTTCGTATTTCCTTTTATCGAAATGAAAAATTGTAGGGTAAACATATTAGAAAGTTGTGGCCATAGGCCTCATGCTGAGCAGCCAGGTTTGGTCAATGAGATTATCCAAAGATTTGTTCGAGGTAATTGAGGGGGATTTATTTTTGGATACAATCGACTCAGTGTGTTTCCATGTAGTTATCCGTGACCGCTTGGACGCCTTGCATTTGAATTGAACATCAAAGTCGTTAGGCGACGAACTGTTGAGAACTAACTTGCGCACATTCTATTTAGGCGACAGGTTTCCCAAATTTGCAATACGAAACAAATGGCATCTTTCAAACTTGGGATATGAGAAATGATGCTGAGCATAACCTTCTTGTTAAAGTAGTTTGAAGCCGAATTCGTTACCCCGATTTAAGGTGAATATAACCCGTTTTTTCACGGTACGAAGTATATCCCAGAAAGGTCTATCATGGTCGGTTTCAAAGCGACTTGGCTAGACCTATAACAGCAATTTGACTTTGGGTGACGATAGAGTAGAAAGGGGATGAATCTAGATCGATCGAGCGAGTATTGTTTGTTTGTTGTTGACTTCAAGCCAGCTTCGAAGGATTCCTATGTAAAATCATGAAGACGGTCTTGAAGTGAGGAATCAAAGACAAAAACTCACGTATTCCTGCGGACAATTCAACAGAGTCCTAACCAACTTAAAATCGACTAGAATAGATTCACAATGGTCCAACAGAAAATTTATAGAACCCAAGGCCTGAAGAGGATGACCAGTTATAATCAAATCTCTTATTTTTTCTCTGGTAACCTTGCTTAAGGATTAATGGGGGTCAGGAACTTTATATCATAGCATTTTGTTAGCTTTTTCGGTATTGTCCCATCATTTCAAATCAACCTGTTATAGGGAAATCTTTCTGGTGATTGTCTTGGTTAGTTGTACAGTATGTGTTCTTCCTAATTCTTACACGTTTGCGCAAGGAATAGATCAGCAGGAGCACGATCGAGTCACAAGTTCCTATGGTCATTATCCACCTAATTCTAACGAGACTAATGCGTATGACGAAGTGGCACTCCCAATTTCCAAAGGTTACGTGGACGGGAAAGTAGCGTACTTCATTGCAACGGACGCTTCAAACAATGAAACTGCCAATTCAATCCTTGAAAACACGGGTTGGCGAGTAAATTTTGCTCCTATACTGTCACAAATACCTCAAACGGAACTTAGCCAAGGCTTCGAATTTTTGAATGGAATACCAGGCCAAGGGGCCTTTGGTTTTCAGCTTCCTGTTTCAAGCAGCACGCCTGATGAAGAGAATTATAGCCCTCTAGTTCATCTCAATCTCGTTAGATGGAATGACAATGTGACTATTAGTGTTCTGAAGTCTACACCTGAAATCATTTCAGCAAGTCAAAAAGGGGATCTCCAGATCATTCCCACGAACATCACTATAAACAGTCCAGCCGTGAGCTGGTAGCGATTTGAGCCTTGACAAATGAAACGACTTATCTACGTCCCCTAGATTTGGATGTGGCGATATTTTGTGTGAACTCATAATATCACGATGATCAGCATATCTCCGAACATGCTGGAGTACTAGCGCTGCAGCGCCGATATGAAAGACAATTCTTTCTGCTATAATTCCGTTTCACTAAACTCAGTGAAAATTTGGATGTAAACTTGAGGCTAGTTAAGGATTAACGGTCCCATAAAAAATGTCCTCCAACTAGCAAAGTAAGATAATTCATTATCACAAGAATCTAGTACCCTTTAATGCCTTCTATGCGTAGCCCATTGCTTCTGTAAAGTTGGTCCTGGAGAAATCACTTCGCAGTCGTCTGGAATTGTTTCACTATCTGTCTCATCATCCGTTACAACCCTCCTTCTCCTGGAAATGATGTGTATAGCATTCGGAGCCTGAAAGTCAGTTATTTTAACGATTGGTTTGACGTATTTCTCCTAGCTCCATCAGAGTCAAATAGACATGGTTAAGAAACATGCCGAATACTGAAAATTAGTGATAATTCGTCCGAAGAGAGATAGCAGCAAATCAAAACTCTCCGATATGATTAGATTCTTTGATAGTGGTGTCTGACAGTAATGTTTCTGGCTCTGAGGATCACAAAGTTAGTATATGAATCTCAATCATTTAGAATGAAAACCTGTTTTCTAGTCACCCGTATTTTCGAAATCAAATTTTAATCTTAATTGGAAGCGGCTCAAATAACTATTGTCATAGTGATGCTAATATATCCGGCTAAGCGTATTAATTCACATACAAAAAAATATGAAGAAGTTACTCCTATATCATTGATGAGAAATTGAATATTGTAGGACTTTTGCAAGGTCTAATGTTTAAACAATCATTATCGAAGAAATTAGAGGAGTATAATCTCAAGATCGATTTCGTTGATCCTGGTAAGTCATTAACATCGCAGCTCGCTCCTGCCCATATTATTGTAAATGGTTTCCATATGATAGATAGAACAATAATCGAAAATTGTCCCAATCTTAAGCTTGTGCAGCAATCCGGGATTGGAGTAGATAATATCGACATAAAACATTGCTCCACCAAGGGTATCTATGTAGCAAATGTTCCACTCGCTAATGCAATTTCTGTTGCAGAACATACTCTTTTTCTAATGTTCTTTTTGTCAAAGAATGTTGCCATCAATCCTGGACACCCAACTTCATCTGTAAGCCTATTGCATACAAGATCGAAGACAACCGCTGGTATGGAGTTACATGGAAAGACATTGGCAATTATTGGTTTAGGAGTAACTGGCCTAGAGGTCGCAAAAATTGCACGAGGCTTAGGCATGAGAGTGGAGGCCGTGACCAAACACCCTTTTATGAAAAGGGATGGTTATGACAAGAAATACTACGTTGACGATCTGGCTGGCATAGACCGACTTCCTGAAGTTTTAGCAAGAGCAGATATTGTTTCAATTCATACGCCACTAACTGACGAGACCACGGACATGTTTGGGGAAAGGGAATTTAGTATGATGAAAAAATCGGCTTATCTGATTAACGTAGCACGGGCCAAGATTGTAAACAAAGATGCCCTCTTCACAGCTTTGAGTGCTCAAAGAATTGCAGGCGCAGCATTTGATGTATTTTGGAGGGAACCACCTGACCTGGAAGACAAGTTCCTTGCACTCGAAAACTTTGTACTTACACCGCACATCGCAGGTTGGACTTCTGAAGCAATCGAGACCATCACCAGAATAATTTCAATAAATATCGAGCGGATGTCACGCGGAGATCCTCCTCTGACTGTGGTCAACAGGGAATTATTGGTTTGAGCAAGTACATGAGCAGATATACGCACATGTGTTCATTGCAGCGGGTATATGCCTTAGGTAAAGTGATTCATATAACTGCATATCGCTCAAGCTGTCTGGGCGACATTAGTTATTCCTCGATCTAATGGGGCCATGATGTCCTTATATCATTTCTTTAGGCCGAAATTCCAAATTTCTTGATGAGAACAGGAGGGTTTCATTAGCATCACCATTGTCCTTATCGGAAATCTAGAATCTAGAGGTAGGAACAGAAATGAAAACAAAGGCGACAGAACAGCATCAGTCATTTCAATAGGATTAGGCGAGTGGATTGGGTAATCCTTGCCTGGTCTTTATTGACACCCCGCTGATTAGACGTATCAAGTTCTTGAGATGGAAGTTCGGTCACTTTTTAGGACCGACTGTAAAAGATACTTTTATTTTCTGACTCGCCCCCTTGCCACTTAAATGTCATCAACCGAGAGATTCCTCTCTTTGAGTACCTGCTTCAGCAATCCTAGGTCATAGATATTTGTCAAATCCGGTTCATTCCCTCTTCCTATCAACCCTAGATCATATGCATCATCTGCCATTCTAAAAAGCGACTGTTCAATAGGATCATATGTAAATTCGAGTCTTTG
>JAATVS010000526.1 GCA_014523695.1 Nitrososphaerales archaeon TH5895 | reverse complement strand
CCTATCTTTATGCTCTTTAAGATTCTAATCACTAGAAATCAAATTATCATATTTAGTCACAAAGTCTGCAAGTTCTCTATATAGAGTACGTTCTGTCATGATTAATAGTAGTATGTACCAACTCCTCGCATGCAGCATGATCAAACATATGAAAGGGAACGGAAAAATCTTATTGAGGAGGACGAGAAGGGAACGATAAGAGAAGGCGAAACAAAGGAAGAGGATGCCTAACATGGTTCATCGGATCTCACAACAACAAGCGACACCCAAACTTAACGACAATTGAGGAGAAAAATCAGCTTTACGGTAGTAACTCATACGATTCAAAGGGTTGTAACCTGCGATATCTAGAAAGTATCAGTTCTATATATGCAAAGTAAAGCTAATACTAGAGGTATATAGTTCACTCTATAGTTATGTGAATATGACGCATCGGCAGATTTCTACCATGATGTTAATAGATCTCCCCTATCAAATATAGAAATCATTGATTAATAGGCCATATTATTATCTTCCAATGTCACAAATAGTTGTAATCGCTGCATTTGTGATCATTTCCATTATTGGAAGTCTTTTGACATTTAGCGTCATACAGCAACAAGTCTTAGGTCAAGAGGCGTTTACTGCAGAATTATCAGGTGCAGATGAGCTACCTCCAGTCAATACAGATGCAAATGGGACCATCACCGTTCAGGGAAATAACCAGAGTCTTAACTATCAATTAGCAGTAAGCGACATGAAAAATGTAACAGCTGCTCATATACACTTCGGAAATGATGATGAAAACGGTAAGGTGGTCGTAACCCTACTCAAAACTGAGAATCCATCGGGTCTAAAGATGGAAACCTTAGGAGGAAATTTCACTGATCAAAACGTTCAAGGACCATTGGCGGGTTTGCCACTTGATCAACTTATCGGCTTTATGGGGAATGGAAGTACGTATGTGAACGTTCATAGCACAGAATTTCCACTTGGAGAGATACGAGGTCAAATAGAGGAGCTGGACGTGGACGAAGAAGAGGATGATGAAGAAGGCTAAAGGTCCTACCATTGCGTATCTCTTGAATTCCAAGAGAAGTAAGACGCCCGTGTATAACGCAGGTTGGCGCCGCTGTAGGCGCATCCCTCATAAAGGATCTATTGTATGTTCCGTGTCCGTCATGGATGCTATTTTACCCTTGTTTACCATGTCGTAGATCACATAGTAATTTTGAGAGCCATAGGTATGGGAATTTTATCAATAAGAATATGATCTAATAACACAATAGACTTAAGGTTGGCAGTTTTACTAAATTGTGAACACACTTCACTCATGAAAGGTAGGTGGCCAGTTCTAGGCAAAGACGATGCAAGGTCGTCCTACCTAATTGTAGGCTTTGTATTACTTCAAGAATAAGATAGCGTTACCTAGACTGTGCTTAAAACTTCCTCTGCGAAGTTCTTACTGGTCACTCAGATCTAACCTTGCCCAGCAATGAGACACAGGAATAGAAATTGCATACCACTTCAAATGCACAATTGACTCCCAGAAGTAAAGGATCAAACTCTAGCTAGGGTTTTTGCTAGAATTTTTCCTAGCCGATCAACTTTTGTTACCAACTATGTGCCTGAAATGCTATCGTAAGACTAGTAACCCTGTTTAAGGAATTAGCCAATTTTTCTAGCCGAAACCTCTTACAAGGGAGAAAGGTTGGTCCTTCTCTTGTTTGTTTCCAAAATCAAAACGGCATCTTTTGTCTGTCATAATTAATTTAGAAGGTTGAAATATTTAAGAAATCTGAACAAGCTTTAAGCCACTTATTTTAGCTTCCTTTGATATCTTTCTATAGACTTTAGAATCATCTTAGTAGCCAAATCTTTACCTCCCCAGCCGGTCAAACGAACGAATTTTCCTTCTTCCAAGTCCTTGTGGTGATTAATAAAATATTCTAATTTCTTTCTAAATTGGAGTGGGATATCTGAAATAGCTGCGATATTGGCAAACTCGGGATCAACCCGATTATCTGGAACTGCTATTATCTTGTTGTCATCTCCATCTTGATCCTCCGTTAATATTACTCCAATGGGACGTACAGTAATTACCGAAAAAGGAAATAATGACTCATTTTCGATGACAAAGACATCCATTGGGTCACCGCTGCTGCTTCCTATT
>JAATVS010000013.1 GCA_014523695.1 Nitrososphaerales archaeon TH5895 | reverse complement strand
TTTTGCGCCTTTCGATAATTAATTAGACATGAGAATACTATAATTACCGCACATCTGTAACTTACTTTGGACAATTGGTTACGATTAAGATCGGGTTACCTCAATCCCAATATGATATTGCTTTGTCTATTGCAATGAGACTCAATCGAGAGAATACGCTGAAAGAACCAAAGGTAGAAGAATTAATGATTACAACTTTGAGGATATTGATAAATGAATATGAAGAAAATCCTCGATCAGTAAGTACTTATTTCATGAAAAGAAATAATTTGGAGAATAAAGACAAACATGTAGAGAATTAAAAACACCATAGCATGTAATTAATGCATCAGTCCCGCACGGTGAGATCAATTTCTATTAATATCTGTTGAACCATTAATCAAATATAGTAGAAATGAATAGTGACTCCGGTTCAACACTGTTTGCCGGTAGTTCTCCTAATTTTTCGCATTTTGTGAAACTATGTGAAGAAATCCGTATAACTAAAAGCAAGAATATGAAAGTAAGATTACTCTCCAGATATCTATCCTCCCTGAATGATGAATCTTTATCAATAGCTGTTCTATTTCTATCCAACAGAATCTTTCCACTCGGGTCAAAATTTGTGATAAATGCAGGAATCGGCACAATTATGCAAGCACTTTCTGAAATATCTTTCCTAGATAAAGACCAGATCCAACAGAGCTATATGCAATATGGAGATATGGGTGCTCTATCTGAATATGCGGTATCAAAAAAGCACACTGCTTCACTTATTCAGCAACAGCCTCTAACACTATCTATCATACATGATCGATTTAATGGGATAGCTGATAGTATAGGATCTGATTCCTCCAAAGCTAAGAAAAGTATACTAAAAGGGCTCTTTTTGGATTGCTCACCACTTGAAGCAAAATACTTGACAAAGGTAATAAACGGAGAAATGAGAATTGGGCTGACAGAGGGTTTAGTGGAAGTCGCAGTTTCAGCGGCGTTCAATGTGGAACTTAAAAAAGTCAGAGAAGCAATGCTCGTTTCAGGCGATATATCTCAAGTAGCACTCTTGGCGAAAAGTAGACTATTACACATTGCCGTTATCAAACCCCTTCAACCTTTAAGCTATATGTTAGCAGATGTAATGTTCACCGCAGAAGAAATTATCAACTATTTCCAAAAGCCTCTGATTTGCGAGTACAAATATGATGGTATACGAGCACAGATGCATAAGTCAGGACAACAAGTTAAGCTTTTTTCCCGCAACATGACAAATATTACGAATGCATTTCCCGAATTGGTTCAAGCCGCGATAGATAGCAAATTATCATCATCAATGGAAAACATTGATTTTATTTTGGATGGAGAAATTATGGGCCTTCGCAACGGTAAACCACTTCATTTCCAAGAATTGCAAAAACGACTTCGCAGAAAGAATGTTACAGGACAAATCTTGACAGCCGTTCCTATAGTGTATGTAGTATTTGATATAACATACATAAATCAAGAACAAACCATCAGGAATCCACTTAGACAAAGAAAAGAAATTCTATCAAGCATATTGTTTAGAGAACCAATCATTAATGCAAAGCAAAATGTTGTAAATACAGCACAAAAGATAATTGCGGTGTTTCAAAAAAGTAGAGATGATGGATACGAAGGATTGGTTTTAAAAGACCCAGAGTCCCAATATCATCCTGGAAAACGAGGACGATACTGGATCAAACTGAAGCAAGAGCTAGATACAATCGATGCCGTTATTGTAATCGCTGAATATGGCCAGGGAAAGAGAGCAGGCGTCTTATCTGATTATACATTTGCAGTGCGAGATGAAAATGATAACAATCAATTAAAAATAATTGGAAAGGCTTATTCTGGGTTGACTGATAAAGAAATAAGCATGATTACACAGAAACTAAAATCGATCATAATAAAAGATGACGGTTATAAGATAGCCGTAAAGTCAGAATTAATACTAGAGATTTCATTTGATAGCATTCAGAAAAGTGATAGACATGATAGTGGGTTTGCATTACGGTTCCCAAGGATAAAGAATATACGAAGTGACAAAAATATTACAGATATCGATACACTGCAAAAGGTCAGACACATATACGAAAATCAGAGTTATCTAAATGACAAATAATTTGTTGATGGCAAAAACTATGTGATTAGATTATTATTAAAGAAAGCAAATTCTCATCAAGCTGTCTATCTAGATAGAGAGGATTAGGTTCTAGTAATCTAACCGTGAATAGTATCTTATTAAATTTCGATTGACTCCAATCCGGTATGAAAAGTTACATCTGGAGGTCAAAAACATTACAAGTATCGTATATTGCATAAAGAAGATCGTGCTTATCTCTTATCTAGATCTTTGAGTCTCCCTTTCTTGCTCTTGCCAGCGCAATTTCAACTATGAAGTCCATCTTATGCAATTCAAAAGGCATAAGGTGTATCTCTAAATTTCTACCATTGTGTTTATGGGCTGGATTTTATACAAGAGTACTGGGATTAATACGATTGCGGAATGCCATGGGCTGCTAGTTTTTCTTTCTCATTTCTTATTTTGAGTATTTTTTCTGCGGCGCGTTTAGCACTTGAGAGGCTTGCATCAGCCAACAAACCTTCTGGACCTACCCAGTCTCCAACAATGTATAGGTTTTTTGTACCTGGAACTTTTACATCAGGCCGGCCATAGATTCCACCTTGAGAAGCACTAACCAATGCATTGGAAACTATCATGTTTGGCAAGAATCTTTCTTTGACAACTACCTTTCTCCATCCAGGCTGAACCAAATCCATTAATTTCTCCAATTCTTCTCGGTCAGCTTTTGGATCTGGTTGTATAGAAGAACCTAGATACTTCATTACATGTATTAGCGCTCCGCCATTTGGAGCTAATCTGGCAAAAGCAGAATGGGTTGAAAGATACAAGGGATTATCAACACCATATGCACCAAACACGTTAGGCATGGGAAGAGTAGTCAAAGCAATATCGAGGGTGGCTGCTCTTATCGGATTTGCTCCTTCAACTATTTGAGATAGAAAAGAGGAGCTAACTAGACTGCTCTGTTTCAGGAGATCATATGCATCTTTTGGGCCAACTGCCATTATCAGTGCCTGAGATGAAATTGTGTTTCCATCAGAGAGACGGACCAACCAGGGCTGAGATATATTACTATCAACATTTTCTATCCTTATTACTCTTTTACCTGTCAATATCTTTACGCCTGCATCTTGTGCGGCTGCAGTTAATCCATTTACTAACGTTTGCCAGCCCCCATCCAAATAAATAACTCCACCAGCAAATGCGATTTGAAGCTGGGTTATAGTTGCTCCTGCACTTTGAGTTTCTATATCGTTGGCATAAGTTGTAATGCGCGAAAGCATTTTCACTAAATCTTTCACGTCGGCATTGTGGATGTTTTTGTTTATCCAGTCCTCTAAATTTATGTCTTGAATATATTCAGGATTGATCTTGTTTAGAGATGCAAAGAATCGAATTGCTTCAATCTTGCTTCCCAATCCTTTTAGTAATTTTGTTGTAAGGAATTGACGCAGGCTTCCAGGCATGGGATATTTTTTACCTTTTTTAAGTGCGTAATAACCTCCTGTCGTAACTTTCTTACCTGTATAACTTATTCCAAGCTCTTTTAGAATCTTGGCGCCAGGTCCAGCAGTATATATTGTATGTGGACCTTGGTTTAGATAAAAGCCATCAAGTATTGATGTTCTTGCTCGGCCACCCGCTTCTGTTGACCTCTCTACTAAGGTCACAGACATTCCAGCATGGGCAATAAGTGTGGCGGCTGTTAGCCCAGCAAATCCTCCTCCTAATATAACTATTCTCCCTTTGTTAATTTCTACATCACTCAGCTCAAATTGATATTGGTTGGTCATCCAACATAATTTGTACAGCAGAGTATATAATTGTTTGGCTGGCTGTCCAACACATTTTATATATCATAGGTTCTCAATATATGCGAAAACAACATGTCTAATAGCAAAGAAGAAAAAATAAATCATATTTTGCAAGCAGCACTTATGGTACTTGCTACCAAAGGTTATGAAAATTCCACCATAGCAGATATATCAAAAGCTGCAAATGTTAGCAGGGGGATATTACACTATTACTTTACTGATAAGGAAGATTTGGTGAGTAAGGTATTAGCAAATGCTTCAAACAAGCTAGTGCAATCTGCGTTGGCAGGAATAAAAGGAAGATCTCAAGAGGAAATGATAGACAATATATTAAGCGCATATATAAAGAACCTTGAAAAGAATCCAGACTTTTACGCATTTTTATTTGAAATGTGGTGTGCTAGTAGGCGTAGCGAAAAGATAAGAAAGGAACTTCAGAGCTGTATATCAAAGGTGGTTGATGCTATTAGAGAGATATTGGAAGAAGCATGGAAAAATAGCATGGTGAAGTTTGATGCACAAAAGTCAGATGAGAGGGCAAAGGCTCTTCTTGCACTGTCGGATGGGATTGCATTCCATATGTTGATAAATCCCTCTGAAAATTTAAAGGATAAGAAATTTTGGTTAGCCATAAGAAATATGATGTTAGGTGTACTGAAGAGTGATAGATCCCAGTTTACTTTATGTTCGGGCTGATAATATCCTTGAAAGGTTTAGGTGAAAATAAATACAAACCTGTTCGATGTAATCCGCAATTTACCCTCCAAGAATGTCCATAGGATCCTGTGTTTGCTCTTCTATTGCTGCTTTAACAAGCTTTTGTGACTATAAATATCTATGATATCTTTCCTGGAATAGATCCTAGTTATTATAATGGCCCAAAGAGACCAGGATTGACTAAGTCAGCTGCCTTAGTTACATTTGAAGTGGGACATAAAACTAATAATCTATGTCTTTGATACTGTTCACAGGTATATTGAACAAGCAAGAAATTCGTGCCACCTTGGATCGTTACTGGGAAGCCACAATGGCTCATGATTTAGAGAGAGTGCATGAGTTTTATCATGATGATGTTGTAGTTGAATTTCCACAGTCCGGCGAACGAATCCGAGGTAAGCACAACATATAGAACTCAGGGCACATTACCCCGCTAAAGTTACTTTTAAAATTCTGCGAGTTCGTGGAGAAGAAAATCTGGATAACTGAATTAGCTATCGCCTATAATGATGGACGTCCAATCAATACGGTAGGTATCATGGAGTTCAGAGATGGTAAGATCGCATATGAAACGCATTACTATGCAGATTCATTCGAACCACCTGAGTGGCGATCTCAGTGGGTCGAGAGAATAAAGTGACCAAAGAAAGGAAAAGAAGTATGAGGAATGTAAACAAACAATAATACTCGGTCAAATATTTGAGCTGAAAGATCATGCTTGGTTCAAAATAAAGAGATAAGTTGACGTGGGCCTACCGAATATTTATAGACAGTAACCTGCTAATAATTCTATATACTTGTAGGTTTTCCTGCAGCATAAATATTTCTCGTTACTGGTTGCTAAATATCACAAGTGATATCGCAAGGAAAAGATTGACACATTCCAACTAGTAGCATTCACCTACATGATTAGTCTCAAAAAATACTTTGAAAAGGTACAGACTATGATTTGCGCAGGAGGCGTCGTACTTTCTTGGTGTTAATGTGATAATCATTCATGCTAAAGAATCGTAGAATACCAGAGGTGTGTTTGAATACTCACATAACTAAGATGTTGCACTTCATTGAGGTAGGTTATGTGGTCAATAATTTTAGATTCAATCTCATTTTGCATTGTGTCAAGCAACTCACGACGATTGTCATTCTTTACAATTGTTTTGATAAAATGATTGAATGATAGACGATATGCTCGCTTTGTAGAAGGCGATGTTAATCCATCAGTTGTAAGATAGATTGTTTCTTGTTGTTGGTCTTGCCCTCCTGCAACAGCGCCAATGTTTACTTAACTATAGACCAACTACAATATATATGCAAACTCCTCATGAAGTCAGGATTAAAACGTACATGCAAGAATCTCTCGAATTTCCTTTTGCGCGTGCGCACACAGCAGAACACGCGTTTGTGGGAGCGCTTCAGAATTTAGCAGGCCAAACATTAAGCGTAGTGAAAGTAGAACACCGTGAGAAGAACAATACTGCATTTATCAAAACAGTTCCTAAAATGGATCTTGAGTTAATTTTGCAAGCTCAAGAAAATGTAAATCAACTTATAAAAACAGGAAGAAGTGTCAAGTCGTAT
>JAATVS010000525.1 GCA_014523695.1 Nitrososphaerales archaeon TH5895 | reverse complement strand
TGTAAATGATATTATTGAGTATGATGTATATGAATCTTATTAAAAATTTTGAATAAAATTTATGTTTACAAATTCAAAAGATAAGAAGTGTATGGTATAATCTAGGGACATTGATTGAATTGGTTTTAGACTGCTCCCAAAATAGTACATCTCATAATCTCAAAAAGTCGTTTCTAACGAGGCTGAATTCGAATAGTAAGTACAATATATAATATTAGAAATTATAACGAATTATAATCACACAAAAATCGTAGCCCCTTCAGTATATAGAAGTCAATTTTTACTGGTTCTTTAGTCAACTTCTTAAATTCTACTATTTTGCGTAATTCAGCTAGAGTTTTATTTAACCCTACTTGTCTTGACTTGATTGTGCGCATCTCGTCTTTTCTGCCATTCGCATTGAAAACATATTCGCGTTGGAGATAGAAGGCTATTAAAAATACAGCAAAAAAATAAAATATTTTGCTCACTTTACTCACAATATGGATACTTGGTCACGTTGTCTCTAATATGAGACAATATACTAAATCCATAAATTCATCCCATCCATTCATCTTCAAAAGTATGGTTGCAATAATCTTCTATAAGAAGTGTATTCAAGTCCTGTACTGTGTGGAACTTAAATACACGGAACACGTATACTATGTTGAAAGGTGAATTTTAGAAGCACATATGTATGAGGTAACTTGTCTCCCTTGTGGGATACGAGAACGTTTTGCCGAAGAAGATGAGGCAGTAATTCACGCATATAACCATGAGAGAATATTAACACATAGTACCTCCAGTGGTTATTTCGTAAGTGTGAATGAAGTCTAATAATTAGATATCTCTTCATCACTTTTTCTTTTTAATTATTTCCATTCTATATCTGCTTTCGTCTCATGTTCCTATGACGTGTTTCATTTAATTAGTAGTACTAGTTTTCTCTAGCCATACTATAGACATGGAATGAGCTGAACGGGGAAGATGGAGCGAAAGAAAAGGCTGAAGAGCTAAGGATGTTATTGTCTTCAAATGTGTTATTGTCCTGATCTTCATTGTTTATTACTTCCTCTTCAGAGGGGGGATTGACTATGGTATTTGAATACACTGAATTATCCGACGCTCCATCGTTTAACAATAATGCCGAACCATTTACGTTTCGTATTGTATTGTTAAATACTGAATTGTTGGAAGACTCACTTTTTAAGTAAATACCATTGCCGCAATTACTAACTGTATTATAATAAATTTTGTTATCGTGTGATTGTGATACAAAAATGCATTGTTCTTCATGAACATAATTGTTTCTTGCGATAGAATTAGTCATATTCCTACTAAACATAATTCCAGAACCGGCACTATTGGAAACTTTATTATTCTCAATTACGATATTATAGCAGTCTAAAAAACAAATTATACCAATGGCTCCATGATCATGTACGGTATTATTCCTAATTATAATATCATGTGTTCCTGTATGGGGATCAAATCCATACATAAAGTTATGATGAACATGATTGTCTTCAAGAACCATATTACCTATCCCAACTGAATAAAATCCAAATCGGTTATGATGTATTTGATTTCCTTTTAAAATACTAATACCTTGTTGTATTACTCTAGTTCCATTAGCAGTAGCAGCAACATCACCGTTGTGGTCATCATTATCACTATCATTTTCATTATCTCCATAATAACTGATTCCAGAACAGCCACCACCACACTCATAACCAAGATATGCAATCTCGGAATTTGTTATATTCGTTGTACCTGTTGCATCATCTTCAACTCGTATGTACGGTCTTGGAATCGCATCTATGCCTGTATGTTCATATTCCCTTCCTGGCAGTATGTCAGATTCAAATCTTATGTACCCGTTGATAGCAGGATCCCATGAGGTTATCTTAACCGAATCAATATCCAAGCTGCCATGTACTCTTATAGCGTGAACAAATCCGTCTCCCTCTCCACTATCATCATCGGTATCATCGTTGTTGCCATCACCGATATTACTACTTGTTTCGCCTGCAAGCATCTTTAGCCATTTAGTATCCCCTTCATTAATTACGAGCTTTGCGTCATGTTCGATAATAATTCCTGCATTAAGTAACCAAACACCATCGGAAGTCTCTTTGTCTAAGATATTTTTGTTATTTAATTGATTGTAAATATCTGTAAGAGTTGAAGTTTTGCAGGTTATTGATATTACTCTCTCAGAACTATCGAAACTGATACAGTTGCTGCTTTCAGAAGAGGCTGAATTTGAAATCGAGGCAAAAACCGGTGTACTATATAAGGATAAGGTAAATATTGCTGCTGTTAGTATCATGATAAACGGAATCATTTTTGGTTTTTTGATATTAATCTATAGAAATGATTTGGTTAAATAATTTACACCTAATCATCGCCCTCGAGTTGATGGCGTGCACATTGAATTGAATTAATGTTAATGTGATTAACTTATCGTGTTGGCTATTATCAGATAGGCGCATATTGAAGAACTA
This sequence comes from Nitrososphaerales archaeon TH5895, assembly GCA_014523695.1. Taxonomy (GTDB): domain Archaea; phylum Thermoproteota; class Nitrososphaeria; order Nitrososphaerales; family Nitrososphaeraceae; genus TH5896. The sequence continues at coordinate 240 of JAATVS010000525.1, read as the reverse complement.
TGAAAATAGCAAATATGGGTAATTATCCACCACGGTGTTATTACTGCGATAGTAAAAACTTTGGCTCAGTAGACGGATATGAACGTCATGTCGTGACTAGGCACCCAAACCTACCCGGTTATCCTGGACCTGCGTGACTAGGCACCCAAACCTACCCGGTTATCCTGGACCTGCGTGACTAGGCACCCAAACCTACCCGGTTATCCTGGACCTGCGTGACTAGGCACCCAAACCTACCCG
>JAATVS010000524.1 GCA_014523695.1 Nitrososphaerales archaeon TH5895 | reverse complement strand
TTGGAGGGAGAGTCATTTATGGATTTAATTGCGGCCAGTGCGAAAGAGGAAGGTGGACATCATGTTCGTGGTTAGGTAAATGTTACCTTAGTTAAGGAAAAGGCAGCTGCTTCGATAGAAAAGTAAACCGGTGCCTTGGTAGTGCTAATTTATTTTATTTTGACTCTGCGAATATGCTACATATACCGGAACAAAATCGTTTAATTTTCATTCCATTGATATTGACCCTTCCTTCTATAACGCAGCTGACCGCTATAATCGGAGAACTCTCGGACATACTTGGCAAAGTGACTACTGATGAAAATGGACAGTACTTGGATGGGCATACACACTTCTTCTCTCATAAAGGACATACTCATACCGTGACTCACAAGCATCCACACAACGCTGACCATCACCATCATGATCATGGAAACTGGTTTGAAAGACACCATATCTTCAATCCAAGCGACTGTAAACCAGGTCGCATGTGCTAGAAATTTCCTCCTTTTTTTATTTTCAACCCCTCACTGGGAAAGAATCTAAGTGCGGGGAGTAGACTAAAAAAGATTGGATGTGGATTACATAAATCCTTACTCAGAGTCCTCTTGCTAATTCATTAACCTATCATTTACTTTCCTTTTGTTGCATTGAAGATGAAGTCGGCAATCCTTAATTACGGCTGATAGTTTCACAGAATAATCGAAAAACATTACAAGGTTTCATTATCCTAAGAAAACCTTATTTCTTACGCTGATTATCATATTGAAAATAAGCGGCAATCCCTTAACATGAATCCAAAACTGAGAATTGAGAAATTAGATCAAAAAGTGTGGATGGTAAATGGAGCTGAAAACATCCTAGATTTTTATGTTTCACGTACTAATCGTTTAAAAAAGGATGTAAAATGTTGTTACGATTACTTCGGCCCTATCCTGATCAGAAAAACTCAGCCTATTTGGGAAAATAATTTGAAAGTAGACAAGAGAGGTATTAAAATAAAGTTTCTTACTGAGATAAGAAATGAAAACCTTCAATACTGTAAGAAAATGCTTGAAGAGATAAAACACATAGAGATGCGTCATATGGATGGAATAAAGGGTAACTTTGTTCTTCACGATGATAAAGAGTATTTTTTACCCTTTTTTGTGGGTAAGCCAGAAGAGCCTGAAAGTAGGAATGCTCTCTTTTGCACGCAAGAAGAAATGGTAGAAGCTCATCTCTTTATTTTTGAGAATCTTTGGCGCCAGGCAACACCAGCACACCTTCGCATTAAAGAGCTAGAAGAAGGGATACCTACAGAAGTACTTCAATCGCTGAGGGAACCTGAAGAGATAATTAATGCTGGATATACGCTTGTTAGATTAGCTAAATATGAAATACTTATAATCTTTCATACGGCAAACGCTCTAATTCGACAGGATAAAGCAGGGGGAATAGACTTGCTTGTTGAGAATGTTGTCAAATATAAGACACATGTAAAGATCCTTGTTCCAATCGAAGATGCAATAAAGGATATTATCCAAATGTTAGAGAAGATCAACGGCATACAAATAAGAAATATCGAAAAAACGATGGAGACAGGGATGACCGTTCTTGTGGTAGATAAGAAATACTCTCTTGTAGTTGAGTTAAGGGATGATACGAAAGACGATTTAAAAGAAGCAATAGGACTAGCAACATATTCCAATAGTAGATCGACGGTATTGTCATATGTATCGATTTTTGATGCGTTATGGAAACAAAGCGAACTACGGGAAGAGCTCTTAAACTTAAGTATGGCACAGAAAGAATTTATCAATATCGCCGCACATGAGCTGCGTAACCCCATCCAACCAATATTGGGTTTATCTGATGTTCTTCTGCGCTCTAATTTTATCATATACAGTAACAAAAGCAGCGGAATCAAACATAAAGAAATTGTTGAGATAATTGCTAGAAATGCAAAGAGGCTTCAACGCCTAACTGATGATATACTCGATATAACAAGAATTGAAGGTAAGTCACTAAAACTAAATAAGCAGAGATTTGTCCTTTCAGAAACCATAAGAGAAATAATACAAGATCTTAATATAGAGAACAGAGATTTAAATCAGAAGGCAATACTTTCATTTGACAATAATAGCAGTATAGAGTCCATTTCTGTAACAGCGGATCAGAATAGAATCAAGCAAGTAATAACCAACCTTATAGATAATGCAATGAAATTTACACCTGCTGGAGAAATAACTATTGCAATAGAGATTGATAATAAAGATAACAGAGTAATCATCAGAGTGAAAGATACGGGTACGGGGATTAGCTCTGATATACTTCCCAAGCTGTTTACCAAATTTGTATCAAGATCTGAGAAAGGTACAGGACTTGGATTGTACATTTGCAAGGGAATAATAGAAGCACATAATGGAAGAATATGGGCCGAAAACAATTATGATAAAAATCCGAGTCTTGGTGGTAGACGTAGTGATAGTAACAACAAAATGAGAAGAGTTGGCGCTACATTCAGTTTCAGCTTACCATTACTTCATGTTTGAGCTAATTCGTTTACTAAGATGTATGGTCCCCCGGTCTTACTGGATACGAGAGTAGATATCTGATTTTTTCTGGAATTTCTGATCGGTCTTCATGTCATCATTCCTCACCATGCCGTCCTTCCTCACATCCATTACACAACTTTGCGTAATCCTCTTATGTATAGAATATGGTGCAAATATCCTGTGTTAAAACAGAGCTAAGCTTTACTCGCTCTAATTCTTGTTCTTAATCATATCCATAGAATATCTATGCTCTACAATAGTTGCAATCGCAGAAATGAATTAGAGATCATAACCAGTAAAATAATTTTTGAAAAAGTGATATATCCTACGCTCGAATTGTCGTGCCATAATGACAAAACAATTCAGTGAAATAATCAAACCGTACAGAAGCCATTCGGCAATCTTTGGGTTGCAGATGCAGGTGCCAATCGGGTACTAGCCCTTGCCCAGTCCTTGATACTCTATTTCTTCACAAATGGCTGCACCTTTTTTTCGTCCACTGAAATGTTTGCTATGTACTATGTAGACTATTTTGATAGGATTGGAGCTTTGATGAATATAAACGAAAGGTATCTGCAAGCTAAACGGAGACATGGATACTATTGTCTATAAGTTGAAAAATTCCAGATAGTGTGCGTCTAGATACATATGTGATTGAAATGAGTGCCACAAATTATTTTGATAAATATATTTTTCATTTTACCTCGATTTAAAGTAACAGGTAAATACTAACGGGGGATATAACTAATGAATAGATGGTTGTTGGTATAGAAGGTTATATTCGCGACACAACAAGACATCCGCTAACCGGAATACCTGTTAAGGCGTTTCTACATAGAAAGGCTCGGAACAATGGGGGAAGATACCAGTGTCAAGAAGCAGATCTCAGCTCATCCGTTGGGTGGCTGTCCAATGGGTGATGATATATCTACCGGAGTTGTAGATAGCCTAGGAAGAGTTTTCAAGGAAGAAAGTGAAAATGATAAATCAAGTCAGAGTATCTATCCTAATTTTTATGTTGCTGATGGTTCAATTATTCCTTCTTCCATAGGCGTTAACCCTTCTCTAACAATAACTGCTTTGGCATACAGAATAGCATTTCATCTTGTTGATGGAGATGAAAGCTGCTTACCATGACAAGACCTTCAAGTTGGTATGCTCAACTCTTTGTAATGTACGTCAAGCTAGACCCCAAATATGTTCAGTTCGTGTCGTCATTTACCTAAAAGCAATCCTAAGAATTGCTAGAAACTAGATAAAACTCGGCTTAGCTGAGCTTAGCTAAGAATCATGGGATTCTCAAAAATTGCTGTTCCCAAATGACGAAGGATTCTTATACCTTCATTCAACTCGTTTTGGCATTCTTCTCACATACATGCGTAACTCATCGTACTGTGAGAGGCTTTAAAAGATCCATAATCTTTCTAAGGTTTGCAGTACTGGCAGCGTCTTCTATAGTGACGCCGACAGATGGTGTAAGATGTGTCCAAATAATTTTCTGTGTGTCATTTTTAATAATTTCTTTCCATAATCCTGGAATAGTTAAAAGATCAAAATTCCGTATGTTGCCTTTGCAGAATTCATATAACTATCCATTTGTTCTCGATAACTATAAGGACCAGATCTGTTATAATCACTATTCTTGGCGTCAAGAATAATCGAATAACCATTCTTATATTCTATTGCAATATCTGGTCTTCTACCCATTTGCCTTCATCTATCCAGCCTGTCCCATACCTTTTCTGATATGTAATTTTAAGCGAGCCGTTAGAAGTTTGAAAAGTTGTCATACCATCAGATCTTCCTTCTTTCCTTCTTTGAATTTTAACATATACGTGTCTGACACGGCATCCAATATCTTGCAGAATATCCAACAATCATAAAGATCATTTTTGTTTTCTAAGGTTAAGAAATGGTATTTCAGTACGTGTTTTGCTACTTCTGGAGATTAAAGATATCTACGTAGTAGGATGGAATCTTGTTAAGACGTATTCTAATCATGAGAGCTTCAAATAGCTTGTCTGAGTTATGCAATAATCCTATCGCTTCGGGCAGGATGTCTTTGATCCATTTTGTGGACAATAATTGGGACGCATAATTTCGTATTGTTATGAGATTATTAATCGTGGGAAGAATGTTATCCCGTGATTCAACTAATCCTTCCATGGATATGTACTTGTCACAATACATAGCGATTGAGAAAACAATTTGAGCTAATAACAGGTTTTCAGGAGTATTTTGCCTTCTAATTATTTCCAGACAGACCACTTTGTTTCTATTTTGTAACTCTCTTTGCCGTAATTGCGTAGTTTTCTTATAGTTAATCGCACCCATGATTCTGTCATCTCGTTCTACTTCTTTTGTCAGGGGGATAAATGACGGATTTCTAACAAGATAATTTAATGCTGGGATATGCTTCTTTACCAATGCTGTGAATCGGTGCACTTCTAAAAGTTCAGTTTTACGAAATTCAATATGTGACATACTTCTATCAAGAAGCATGTTGGGTTTTTCTTTTTCTAGGTCAAATACATTCTTAGTCTTGAGCCTTACAAGTATATCTCCAATGCTGTCGCACATAGCTTCGACTTGTGCATCTGTAATTTTACACTTGATTCGAATGCTTCAGGCATAGCAAGTTAAACTCATTCGTAAGAAATCCTAAACAGCTTATCCATTTGTCCTAGATTCTTTATCATGTCATCGAGTTTAGATATAAATACGGTACAATGTAGTTCATCCTCTCCTCCTGCAAATATGTTTTGAGCAGCTCCGAAAATGTGCCTTAGCGTTTCTGTCTCTAATCTATCAAGTTGAGGAAGAATATAGTCAGTAAGAGATTCATCTAATAATGTCCAAGGTTCCTTCTTCATACTAATCATTCCTGCAATCAGATATCGGATTACGTCTATGGATGTCGAAAGACCGATGTTTCTCC
>JAATVS010000523.1 GCA_014523695.1 Nitrososphaerales archaeon TH5895 | reverse complement strand
ATTTTCAATCGATGGTGATTCATCATTATTACTGTCACCGTTGTCTTTTTCATCGTCATCATCGTTCCTGTCCCCTGGTCTACCTGCGTCTTCCCATGCCTCTTGCTCTTGTTCATCAATTTCCTCTTTCTCTTCATCACTAGCATTGTCTGGATATGTATAACCATCATCTTCCGTTGTTGGCGATGCGTATACGGACAACTGAGTTGATGTCGTCAAGGTTATTACGATTACTGCTAAACAAATAGTCGCAATCAGTTTGTTTCTGCTCATATCCTGTGTACTCTTTGACTTTTGCTTGTGCAGTTTATTTTCCCGCTATGTCCTGATCTACTGACACACACCGCTTCTACAATCGAATACTATCCACATATGCCCCCATTTCGCCTCATACCCAAGTTTATACGCTGTACAGTAATCTACACCATTTTGTGGGCTGCAGCCTGGATCTTTATCTTGACCATTAGATCTCATAAAGTCTTGTTCTGCTTCGCTTTGACCATCTTGATATCCACCTGCTTGTACTGGTTGCTGAACTGGTATTGCCAAAATTGCACCAAAAACAATTAGAATAGCTATTCCTATCTTTATGGACTTTGTCTCATCCATGTCTATATATAGAGAACTATTAATGGATCTATATATCTTTTAGTTACGTTTATTACAGACATTTCTGATACATTTATTACTGAAACTCCTAGCTATTTAAAACCATCATTATATAATTATTGAAATAGTTTGCGCGGCGGTGAATGATGGTTAAAAAATCCCACAATCGAAATCATTGTTTTGTATCGCATTCCATTTGCTCTAACATTGAGTGGTATCCTCCGTGCGCTTGTGCCAGCTTACGAGCAAGTCTTTTTTGGCTATAGAATGTAAATATCGTAAGATATTGGTCGGCCATCAGATAGATACTGAAAATTGAAGATAAGAGAGAACATACATACGTCATTCTCGTAAATGGCTTACAATTCACTGTCTTCAAACTCAGACATTTTCTTTTGTTTGCCCAGATGAATTAGTCTATAATCCGTCTGCTTAGATTGTATCATCGTCTTCAATTGGATTATGAGTTTATGCTGTGTTAATAGCAATGCTAGAATCAAAGACTCTGTTGGAAATGCATGCGTTTGTGCATGGTTATTTATAGCAACAGAATATTTATAACAATCATCGAGCAATTTAGCAAATACAATCTTATCCTCGTCTGACGGGAGTTTATCTATAAAGCCTCGCCAACTCTCAATCTCTCTAGTGAGAATGTCTTCATCCGGAAATAGACTCATTAACTAATTAGAATACCCCCAACCATTTTCATAATTCTGATTTTGCAGATTCAATGTCTTTCTCGCGCTGCTGATAAATCTCATTCCACCAGTGATAGGCTTTTTTTCTATCAAATCCATATAATGACCTATTAAATCCAAATACTGACAATACGGCCTCAGCAGAATCCAGCAACATTTCCAGATATTTTTCTCTATCATAATTCTTGGAAGAAATAAGTTTGGCTGGAACTATTCTCTGAAGCGGATCGGAATGATTCGAATCCGTGTATACATACTGTATATTATCTCCCCTGCCAGCAATAACTCCAGAAATATTTAGTCTGATCGCTGCTGCGACATGTGGGAATAAACTTCTATATTTTTCTATATTCTGTCGTAGTAACTTGGAGATAACCAGATCAGTTATTTGTATCTCACCGTTCATGAGCTTGTCAATACTATGAGTAATATACAAGAGAGCATTTTGATATCCATTTGTTAGAACTTCTTCAGAGCTATTACAATCAAATAGTTTTGTTAGCAATGTTCTCTGGAAATCTTTTATGAAAACCGGAGAATCATGTCTTCTAGTGTCTATGCCTCTAGTAATCAACTGGTTGTCAAATGTGAGACCATAATAATGTTTTCTGGCCTCCGTCTTCTCATCGGCTTCTATGTATAGTAGCACCAGAAATTTGTAGTTATACTCTAAAGTCATATCAAGACCTGTCTCTTTGACAAGCTCATTCATTACGTCCTCATAATCCATTTTTGTGGCATTTTTCCTCTTCAGAAAGACTGCATCGGTATCTGCATAAATCAGCTCGAAGCCAGCATTCTGTACAATATCTTTTGTCTTTAGTAGTATCTGTCTTGAAAGTTTGTTGATCTCCTCGAATACACGTACGTTACTATATCTGTTCCAAATCGAACCAGATGTACCATAAAGACAAACGAGTATTTGTTTTAGTACCTCTAATCGTATTTCACAATGATTATACAATAGACCATCCGGTTCAAGTTTCTCTTTAAGCTGTTTTTTGTAATGAATACGTCGAGTAACAATTTCATTCATGATTTCTGGGAGTAATCCCATTTGATCGGTTGAAGATCTATGAGTGTCGTGATTATTAGTTAAGGTCTCGTAGCTAATATCATGTCTCATGACAAGGTTTGCGTATTCATCATTAAAATCCAAAACTGCAACATTTTCATGGATGCCTACCTCAGGGGATACTATCATGCCAGCTTTGTCCATCTCAACAATATTTTCTAAAGTTCTGATTTGTTCGTGGTGTTTTGAGATTGTCTTCATTCTT
>JAATVS010000086.1 GCA_014523695.1 Nitrososphaerales archaeon TH5895 | reverse complement strand
TACATACCTTATTCCAGACATTAAAAATGGAGGGATAGTATCGATCGCAATTTTTATAGTGATATATGTGGATCCTATAATTACCCAAAGTAAAATTAACACCAACCAAACCTTTAGCTTGGCCATAGATCGACACCCTCGATAACTAATGAGTTCAATTTTGATTTGTTTCTAAAAATTGTTTATATATAATAGTTGTTATATGACTGACTAAAAACTGCTCCTGACGATATGAAGATCTTTTGTCAGATCATGTCTTGCATGTTGGCAACGTTCAAATTTAATCCAATGAGCCAGTAGCATCTCTGAGTCAGTTGCTAGAATAGGTACAGGTAGTGGTCAGACATTCGGTCCAATATTGAAACTAGCAAACTAACGGAATCATTGGCGTAGCAAGCGGATAAGGGAGACCCTTTATTCATTTTTTCCACCATTAATCAAACGCATACGCATTTTCTCTATTCTAAATGTTTTGGCATTGATAAAAAAAAGCCAAAATACTCCAGCGGTGAAATTAGTTTAGTCATGTCTGCCTCAGGTAGTTATGTATAGCCCGAAGAGAGGGAAAGAAGGCTACGCGACCTTGCCAATAGGCTTGTTGATGAAGAGCAGGTTGAACCCGATACCGTGAATCAAACAAAGCGTGAGTACGCAAATATCAAGCAGGATTTGACTCAGGAGTTTTTGAAATTCATAAAGATAAGTGAAGAATGTGAGACGGACCGTGCCATATTAGAGGCGGTTGTTTACAAAGACATTGCTGAAAAAATACATGCAGCATTGAAAAAGTTTGATAACGTTTGACAAAATACTGGTAAGGCATTACAGGAAGTTTTAGAAAAAGGCAGGAAAATGAAATGGGGTGGAGACTCGAGTCGAAAACAGCCTTGAACAGGATTAGGAAACCAAATACTGCCAAGACAGCAGCGCTTTTGGTTCATATCTCACTCAGAAGTCTTGTCTTTACTGCCCCGAACTCCTTATCTGATATCATGCCTTTGTCTTTCAAAGCTGAGAGTCTTTCCAGTTTTGAAATGGGATCATCGGGTCTCTGTTGCTGTACTACTAAATTGCCTGTACCATCACCCAGTCCGAAATCCCCGTGCATGCCTTTTCTTATGGCACCGAACAACTCCTCTGCAGCTTCCTTTGAAACCGCTGGCAGCTTCACTTTTTCCGAATTAAATCTGGGAGTTAGTTCTATTTCGGTAGTAAAAATGCCTTTATGAAGCTCCACGTTTGCAAGATCTGTATATGCGTAGTCCATCAGATCTACCTTAAGACCCCACATTCTTGGATTCCTAAAGATAATACGTTTGTTTGTCACAAAGATAGAGTTTGGTGTGGCTATGCTACCGCCTGGCATCATTCTGCTCTGGTCTGCATTAATTAGTATTTGTTCGCCTTCAGTTAACATCTTGTCAATCCCCGTCTTTGCATCAGCGTTGGTTGTCTCCACCGGTTTAGTCGTCTTGTGCCAATGTTCTAGTTTTTTATCGAGTGTAGTCTTATATCCAATTTGATCTTTTTTCTCATCAATCAAAGTTCATTTTCTCCCCACAACTAATCACCAGTGAAACTCATTTCTTTGTTTAACTCGTTCAGAAGAAGAAGTGCTCATACTAATACTATATGGAAGAAAATGCAGGCTCTATCCATACGTCTAATCTACTACACCAAATTTCGGTGTGTTAATTTCCTGTATTTTAGTATCCAACAAGCAAGTATCCTCTACCCTAGACCAAGCCGTATTGAACAGTCCTCCTCGTGATCTTTGAGAACACTTTAAAGTCTTACCAGAGCCCCTTGGGCCCACCTTTGGATTTTGAACCTCAGTGTCTCGTCCCCTATTAAGTTAAAGTAGCACTTCTCAAAAAAGTAAGAAAAGATATCAGTTCCAATATGTGTGAGGTTTACTATCTTTGTGAAATTCCATTCAACAGGTAAACTTATAGTTGATCAAGATGAGATCACGATAGCGCTAAAATCCAGACCGAAAGGAAATAAAGTGAATCTAGAGTTGATCAAGAAGTTGGCAGCCTATTTTGGGGTCAACAAAGATGAAATACGGATACTTTAGGAAGAACTTCTAGTAAAAATTAGTTGAAGTTCACAATCGAGTTGACCCTTGAATCATGAAAAAGGCGTCTACTAACTTTTCAAGTGTGAGCAGTAATTATTGTATTGTAAGGATGGTTTAGGTTGATAATCTATAGAGCTATGTTTGGGTAAGCCCTCCCCTGTTTTCCAGATTGATGTTGATCAAAGTACTGGATTTTTTTCTAAACTTATCGGTTAATGTATGTTCTAGGCTCTGATGCAGAACTACAATTACTTTCTCGGCGGTACTAAGTAAATTCTCCACGACTTCTACAAACTCTTTTGATTCAAGTTCCATAGGACCAATCTCATCAGGTATGGTATGAAACCACAACCACATTGCACCAAGTGTTAGGTATGGGCGACCAGATCATTCTTGTTCTCTGCTCAACCCACGCCCGTCCTGCCTTTGTTTGTTACGGTTCAAGTTTATCAAAGTCCCACGCTCAAATATATCAAATTACCATTGCACTCGGTGGGTTACTGGATAGAATTATTTATCATGGCACACCTATTGTGATTCGTATACCAATGGAAAAATACAAGAAGTATGGATTCGTAGAGTAACAGAAGGTTATAGTAGATGGGTCCATAATATAGACGTTAGATGATTATTCACCGACGGCTTGATCTTGAATCAGGATCTGAATTCCATCCAAATTCATGTGATATAACACGACTATATGTTTTCAGCGTTAAGAGTAGGCTCTGCTAAGTCAAGTACACGACTAACGATTACTAGTTAATGATCCCCTTGACGCCTGCACCTCAGTTATCATAACAGGGAGTGTGAAGAAAAATGTTGCACCCTTTTCTTCATAATTGTTTCTTGCCCATATCTTACCTCCATGGGCTTCTATGATACTCTTGCATATGAATAGCCCCAATCCTGTTCCGTGACTAGATTTTGTCGAAAATTTGGTGAACAGGCGAGGCATGATTGTAGGATCTATTCCATCACCGGTGTCCTTAATCTTAACTAAAGCATAATTATCATCATCGTCACCATTATGTTTACTTTCAACTGAAACCGTTATACTACTAGAATTATCGTTCATAGTAAACTTTACAGCATTACTGAGGAGATTTGTAATCACCTGTGTAATCCTATGCTTATCTGCTTGTACAAAAATATCCCTTTTACTACCTCGTAAAATAAAAGTGACGGTTCTCTTCTCTTCATTTTCTCGTACAGTTGCTCGATATTCATCTATTACGTCCTCTATAACTTCATTTAAATTAAATTGAGTTTTGTCTAACTTTAGTGACTTACTCTCTATCCTTGCAATATCTAAGATATCTTCTGCGAGTCTTTGTAGTCTCTTTGCATTTCTACTTATTACATCCAGTAATTCACGTTGTTTTTTATCTTTTATTGTAGAGCTGAGAACACCAGATAAGCCGAGAATAGGCTGAATGGGAGTACGTAGCTCGTGAGCTGCTGTATTGATAAACTCTCTCTGCAACTTGTCCTGGCTTCTAAGCTGTTCATTGGCAAGTTTTAATTGCTCATTTGATCTGTCGAGATCTTCTGTCCTTCTTTTAACTTCCTTACCTAATATACTATTCCACCTCACTAGAAACAATATTAAAACTGCGACAGCTGCTGTAGTACCTGCAAGTAATGTAAACATCGTCAACCATTCTTCAGCGAGAATACTATCAATATTTGAATAGATCGTAGAAGTAGGTGTGATTACCTGAACAAAGTAAGTAGGTTCGCCACTCACATTTACTGGATACTGTGTGGTTAACCTCTCACCTTTCCCATAATCATAAACAGCGTACCCTGAATTACCAGCTAAGAGACTATGTGTTAGATTATTTAGAATCGTATTATGGTTTACAAAACCCTGTACGTAATCTTCAAAAAAATTCTTTCCTATCAGATCTTGGCTGGCGCCTACTGCCAACAAAATTCCCCGTTTATCAAAAACTGCCAAGAAAGGAGAGTTTATATCATGAACATTTCCATATTCCTCAAAGAAATTTACTGTAGGTATAGATGTGCCAACCAGTCCGATATACTCGTTTGTTTCTCTATTTACTATAGGATGGGTTATGTAAACACTGTAGACTCCGAGGCTCTCAAAGCCATTGGAAAGTACTGGCAAGCGACTTTCCTTTGTTTCCCTTACCCAGTCTCTCAGCGACAAATCAACACTTGGGTAGGATTCTGATCCTCGTTTCGATATAGATGCGGAAATAATATCATTTTTATCCAAAACAAATAACTTGTTGATTACGTTATCTACCCTGTCATAATTTTGTTTTAGGAAAGATCGCGCTTCATCGCTTGTAAAATCCCCACTTTGCAAGTATTTTGAATTGGCTAGAGCGTATAACCTAGTAGTGACCAAGTCAAGATCTGATCCTACATGTTGTGATATGGACTTGGTGGATTCTAATTGACGTTGCTTTTGTTCCTCAAATAGGCTCTCCCTTACTTCGCTTTCTGTTCTATTCTGCAAGTAAAAGAAGAATCCGTATGAAAAAAGAATAATTAAGACCACAGAAATAACACCTATCTTTTTTATCCTAAAATATGGCGCTAATGATTTCGTAACGACTCACATTAGAAATAAAGAATGTCGCTAATTAATTTTGTCTTTAGATATTCATGTTTCCGGCACACTTGTTCTCGGCAGAAATTTGAATATTTTGCTAGAAACTTAAAATATTTACTTAGCATGGAGGAACTCATAGTATCGTTATCATCTGTATACGATACTTATTTAAGGCTAAGTACAACCTTAATACCCTGTTGCTCGTGCGAAGCGCGATTATGATGTCCATCTTGATAGGCTGTAGCAGTCTATCTGCCATCATAAATTTTGATGTGCTGACAACATCAGCTCAGAAACAAAATGTTACCCTTACAACTATCCTTGACAACTTGGGAGACGAGGAAAGGTGGAGAAGTATTATGGAGGAGGCCCTGTCGGAACTTCGCAAACAACATCCAGAGATGCAAATAGAAATCGCGTATAATCAACTTCAACACCCAAACGAAAGGACAGAATTCTTGAAGGCAATGACTAATAATACCCCCGTTGATCTAATGTCTGTTGATCAAATATGGCTTGGTGAGTTTGCCGGAAAGGGGTTACTGACAGATCTCACTCCATACATCGAGAATTGGAATCGTTCAGCCTCAGACTGGTATGAGGTAAATTGGGATGGAGGATCGTATAATGACAAGGTGTATGGAATCTGGTTGTGGACCGATGTCAGAGGAATGTACTACTGGAAAGATATGCTAGAGGAGTCTGGGG
>JAATVS010000522.1 GCA_014523695.1 Nitrososphaerales archaeon TH5895 | reverse complement strand
TAGTCATATTGGCTAGTCAACATAAACCGTATCTCCACAGGTATATTTAATGGTGAATTTTTGAAATCGATGATTTGTCCTAGATCCTGAGACAATTAGTTAGTTTATCATTCATTAAGAAAGTGAGTTCGTCGACGCTGTGAATCTGAATTCGCTCATGTCCCCTCTTTTATGGAACATTGAGGACATCTCTTGTTTTTCTGATAGTGATAACCACAGATTCCACATTCCACTATCTCAGGGTCCTCGACATTTTCGCTTGTACCTACTCCTGTCTTGTTATCATTTTTCATTAGAACCAACTATTTAGTAAATGATTTAGACATTTAAGTAATTCTGACTGGATTAAGCTCAATAAGAAATGGACCAATATTTTGGCTTTTTTTGATAATAGGGGGTTTATGACATTACAGTTTATCTTCGAAAATCTTTAAAAGTGGACATATTATTTGCCTTCTCATTCTCGACTCTTTTCAAATAAAATTTGTATGCCTTAAGATCTTCCTCACGCTTCTTATCTACTTTATCGAGCATTGGCGGTGGAATATACCCACTGCAGATAAGAAAGTGTTCGCGACAAAGTGACATTCTTCAAATATAAATACTTGTGATGAAATAGGCGTGAGCTCTTCTTCAATTGAAGCTGCACAGTCGATACAATAGAAGCACCGTTTCAATTAAACCGTACACCAAATCCTTTGAACTCTTAACTATCTATTAATTGCTCAAACAGTTGGTTCTTAATTTTCGAGCCATAGGGTACTTTGAATGTAGTAGCACCAAGTTTAATTGCTACATTTTAGAAGTCTCAAATCCTAGAGTAGTTTTTGATTCCGGTGGTGTCTATGCGAGATTGCTAGTACAAAAGTAGTAAATTCTGGGGATTTAGAGAATGTCATTTCTATATGGACCCAAACCGCTTGATAGAATTATAGAAAGTGATTGGTAACAGTATCAAGTACGATTGCAGTGCATTGCATCTGCAATCAACAAACGTAACAATGGCATTGTACAGATTAGACAGAATACAAGGGACAGAATTGTGAAATTGATATATTGTAATTTTCACATTTCTCTGAACGTATTAAGCAAAACCAGAATTACAGTAGCAGATATTCTAATACTCGATCGTTATCTTTGAGCATAAAAGTTAAATAAATCGCATGTGTCATCTTCTTCAGGTGAATATTACAGTTGAGTTCGTGGGACATAGAACCATACGATTGGTTTAGAAGGTTCTTTCCCTCTAGAAAGGGCGGATTGGGACTTGGTTCCTTTGACGATGTCTTCAGGGGATTTGAACAAATGCAAAGAGAAATGGATAAGGATTTGGAAGATATGAAAAAGAACCTGCCGAAGGACCTAGTAAGGGAATACGAAACGCCTGAAGGTGGCAAAGTGCAAGAAGTAGGACCCTTGGTATACGGGTATTCAATGACTATAGGGCCTGATGGTAAACCTAAGGTAAGAGAATTTGGCAATATCAAAAGGCCTTCAGGATTAGGCTTTGGTGTCGGACCACCGAAGGCTCAAATTGCAGGCGAAATGGAACCGATGATAGATGTGGTGACTACAGATAAAGAAGTTAAGGTCACAGTGGAAATGCCTGGCGTATCCAAAGACAAGATCAAAATTGATGCGTACGATAGTACGGTGGAGGTGAAGAGCGAGGATCCTCAACGCAAATATCACAAGACAATAGACTTACCTTTGGAAGCTGATCTAGAGACAGCAAAGTCCAAGTACAATAATGGGATACTAGAAATAACGTTTGACAAGAAAAAAGAGACCAAACCCAAAGGAAAACAAATAAAGATCGATTAATAACAGCAAGAAGTTCTAAGCCTTGAATCGGCAAAAGTTTTTATTTGTTCTCTTCGCGAGGAGGTTGCCAGTTATAATTTATCCAAACCAAGAAGTAGTCTAATTTTTATTTAGATATTATCCCGAGCCCGTATATTGAACCTCAAGCGATTTGCTAGAAGAATCAATGTTCGCTTAGAACAGATCCATATGTAACAATAATTTGCTCCGCTGTTGTCTAATAGCAAAGTCATAGAGAATTATTCCACTTCAACAATTCTTTTCGATGTGGAGATTCAAAGGTATAGACTTCCCTCGGCTAAAATGTGTGGAAAAACGATCACCTGAATAAGCTATTCTATATTGGCCACTAAAATCTATTGTAAGTATGTGTTAGCTCAACCGCGCGCGCATCCTCTAACAGTCAAAACCCTATCTCCAAGGTAGAATTGGTTTTTAACCCTCCTTGTGAGCATAAAACTATAAGAATGCGGATATTATTTTCATACATTATGTTAAATGAATGGAATAAACCCTCAATGATGCTGCTAGCAATTATATCAACAGCATTCATAGGGGCTGGTGTATTATTGACCGGATCGGCCAATACAACGGTACAAGGACAGCTGGGATTAAATCCCATTCCCACCACCGAGGAAGTTATTGCTACATACGTTGCTCGAATACCTCCAGGAGCGGCACTTCAAGATAGTCCGATTCATTACTATCCAGACAATATTGCTATTCCGTCTGGTATCACAGTTGCATGGTTTAACGATGATCCCGGACAGCCACACACAGTCACAAGTGGTGTGCCAGACAGCGCTGAAAGCGGTGCGATGTTTAATTCTGGTATTATACCGTATACATCATTCTTCCAACACACCTTTGATGGCCAACTTAAGAACCAAGAGATTGTGTACCATTGTGAAATTCATCCGTGGAGAACAGCAAAAGTAACTGTGGGCGAGGCCTTTGAAAAAGGTCATTACTTTGTGTTTGCTTCTGGAACAGGACAGGTACTTAATATGACTAAAAATGATAGAACATTAATAGACTTTAGACCTCTCACAGTTTCTACAGGTAGCACTACCCCTCTTACATATAACATAACAATAATGGAAGGAGGTACTGATAATGCAACAACTACATTTTCAAGAAGTTTTTTCACAATAGGCAATAATGATTTACAGCTCGAGCTAATCCCTCGACCAGATCAGAATAAAACTACTGTCTACGGACCCGATGTCACCGATCCAGTTACGGGTGCATATCATGTTGAAGGTAATTTTATGAAACCAGGAAATGAGTATACTATCAGAGCTGAAATAACTTCAATAGGAAATGATGAACCACCTGGAAGAGTAGTTGACGATTTCGCATTTAGAGTAGTGTCATAAGAGGTAAAGAGATTCAATCTTTTTTTGCTATGCTCTTCCATCCGTTGAACAGGTGAGATAGGCAAATGTGTATGTATAATCCCCGATTAGCGGATATTAACTAAAGTGCTCTAACGCTTGCAGCGTGTCTGAATGTTATTAGAATTCTTTAAGAAAGCTAATAATAGAAATGCTATTTCGAATGCTCAACTGAAACGGCAAGAGCAAATAAGAATATTGGGATAATTGGGATAATAAGAGAACTGACGGCCAAATGTTCCTATTGGTCGCCTTTTCTCTTATAGGTTAACTATCGTATATGCGGTGAATAAATGATGAAAGAGATTTGGAACATACTTCTGGGTCATTAATCAAGCGCAGGAATTTACAATCCACAAAATAATAAACATCGATAATGAACGAGTAGGTGCAGTGTACTGCACCACAGAGAACGATTTTGTACTTATTTCGCTTAAATACTACTCCTTTTCCAAATAACCGTATGATAAGAATCTCGAAATATCCATACGATGATTCTATTACTGTAGGTACTGATAACAACACACATATTGGAACATATGATTTGCTAATTTGCTTTGCGGTACAATGACTTGACAAGAAAATGTCGACGCGGCGATTCTTTTGTTGGGTCTTAAACTAGTGATAAATGGAGTTCTCGCTGACGATCACATTTCCAATAGTATTATTTTCATACCCAGGGAATTTCAATCTAATATGAGTATATTTATTGCAATGCATTGCATTTTTCAGTAGAGTTCATACTCTATCCCGACCATTTGAAATATCGAGTTGAAATCAAGAACCAAAATAACTGCTTAAATATATGAAAACGTCCTCTTCTATATGTTAAAGATTTTAGACGCTAGTCCGGGGTATGGAGAACCCCTT
>JAATVS010000012.1 GCA_014523695.1 Nitrososphaerales archaeon TH5895 | reverse complement strand
ATTTGTGAACATTAAAGGGAACAGCAGATACTTTGATCTTCACACGTACGTGAATTGTAGATAAAGGATATAATGATAATCGGCTGTTAACACTCTGAACCCAAAATTTAAGTCAAAAATGGATCACGCACCCTTGGGCCTACTACGTGGATTCAAAAGACTTCGTATCTTCACAGGCGAAATTTAATGTGGGTTCAAAACGTTTATAGCTATGCATGGATGATCTAAAGCATCTAGCGTACATGTTCAGAGGGAAGACATTTCAACTGACGTTACCCGGCAATTCTTATCGCATATTTATAGAGGGTCTCAAGTCTGCAGTCACCAAAGCTGCATATAGCTACGCTCTCCAAAAATTCATGAATCATCTAAACATCAGCAACCCAGACGATAGTCAGACCCCATGCTCTTTATTCTTTATTAGGTTAAATTTTGACCCTATTGCCACTCTGTTACAATCCATACTCTATTTAAGAAATTCGATTCATTTTTTATGACTCTAATCTAATTTTGTAAAATGTCAGGGAAAGTTTAAGATGTTGAAGCGGCCGGAGTATTTGTGAGTATTTTCTTTAACTGATTGTCATTAATCAGTCTATCTATAAGCATTGATGTAAGCATTGATTTATCTTCCATTGAATCGGCAGCAGATGATGATGACAGAACCAATTCGATTGCATTTAGAGCCCAATAATGACTCAGAGCTGTACCCACCATTGAAACTGCTTCATAAACAACGTTACCCAGAGTAGTCACCCTATACTTACCATTCTCTCTTTTGACTAATCCCATATTAGTGATTCTACGAAGTCTGAAGTAATATTGACTTTGCGTAATTCCCATTCTTTTTATCAGAGTCTTGAAATCATAACATTTGCCAAGAGCTATAGTAGAAAAAAGAATTAATGCTTTGTCATCGGACAACGCACTCAGAATGTCAATTGTACTTATCATTTTGTAGCGAATTGTTCTCACTTGGATATGGGCAACAAAGTATTTAACTTGAAAATCGTTATCCAATCGAGATCAGCATTGGTCTATGCTGTATGTAAATACTACTATGATTTCATAATAATTTAGTAGTATTTACAAATCTTAAAACTTTTGATAGCATTATTGATTGTTAACATGTAAGATTTGTGTAATGATTATATATCTTGATTCTATGATGAGAAATAGCGAAGCAAAGAATATCCCTGATTCTTTGGGGAACTATTATGCGTCTAACAGAGCTACTGCGATTATAAACTATAATAACTATAATAAAAATATTTCACAAGACCGAGAAATTGGGAGAGTGTTTGCGGAAT
Source organism: Nitrososphaerales archaeon TH5895 (assembly GCA_014523695.1). Taxonomy (GTDB): domain Archaea; phylum Thermoproteota; class Nitrososphaeria; order Nitrososphaerales; family Nitrososphaeraceae; genus TH5896. The sequence continues at coordinate 2,627 of JAATVS010000012.1, read as the reverse complement.
GCAAAGATAAACTGGTTGTAATAGACGGCGAAGATAAAAAAGAGCAATGCATATTTAATTCAAAAGCCAAAAGTAAATCTTTCCAGCGATAATGAGGTTTATTTTAATACTTCAAAAACTTTATTGAAAGAATTTGAAAGATAATTGAATTGTAAGCTCTAATTATCAATATAATTCAGTAGAAAACCGTGTTTCTAGTGCTGGTTGTACTCTTATGGCTCTAAATGGGGATAGACACCATTGTTTACCACATTTTATATAGTATGTTGAGTAAGCCATGGTATGTCAAAGAGAGAACAAGACAAAGCTATCGAAGACACCAAAAAGGTCGCTGAACAAGCCAAGAGCGTAGAAGATAAACTCGAAGCAGTCGAAACATTGCAAGAAGTTGGACAACAGGTGACAGCACAAGAATTTCAAGCTACACTTGACCGATCATTAGATGAAACGAAAAAGAATTTAAGAAGATCAATAAATGAAGCAAAAGCTCAAGTTCCACAATATGCAAATATTGTTAAAAGCTATGAAGAACGAGCATTAGAATCCACTGGGAAAATGGTCGAAGACTTTATCGCAACTCAAAAGACGGTAATGAATTCATTCTTTAACTCTGTAACTCCGTATTATGAGAATGTCAACAGAATGTACAATTACTGGTTTTCTGCGAGAGTACCAGCAGAGACATATATCAGGTCAGTCAACAATATTGCTGAAAACCTCTCAGCATCAGTAAGAATAGGCAATGACATCTTATTTGGAAATATTGAAGCTTTTGGAAACGCATTCGAACGAGCACAACGACATACAAAAGAGCTTTCAAGAATAAATGTGGATAACGCAAAAACCATTGCAAACACAGCAAGAGAAACTGTAGCAGAGTTATCAGTTAATAAACAAAGAGAAGTTTACACATAGAACTGTGTCAGCTAGCTTTTTAGTTAGATATAACTGGATGAATGCGTTATTTTTGTTCTGCTCATCTAGTAACGCAACTGTTCAGGGCTCAAAATCTTGAACTTCCAAAGTATCGAAGTCTGTCCACATATTCATTCCAGTAGCAACAAAAACCTGAAAGTGAAGATGTGGCAGATATGTATATCCGGTCATACCGACTCTAGCTATCTCTTCTCCTGCTCTGACACGTTGACCAGCTTTCACTCTTGAACTATTGTAGCTTAAATGATCGTATCTTGAGTATTCTCCATTTGAGTGCATAATTACAATGAAGTTTGTATGACTCCAATAGATTGGGTTAGATCCCCCAGTATTAGAGTCATCTTTAACAAGAGTCACTATCCCGTCAGCTGCAGCAAGAACAGGCGTTTCTTCGTCAGCTATAAAATCAATTGCATTTCGAAGATTGCCGTGGTGAGCAGGCGATGAACTTCTATCGATACGCTGTAACTGATCTTTCGGTACCGGTAGTTTATATCTATTAATGGCATTATTACTCATCATAGTTTTTGTTACTTATTGGGATGTTATACTGCATAACTTTTAACGGTTTTATAACTCAATTCCACTCGAAGTATTGGTTGTTGATACTTCTCTTCGTAAAATATAACAACTTCTCTGATACTAGCGAATGAAAACAACATCTAATTAGGTTAAATACTTTGTTGAACAGCTCTAAATGAAAATGGTTCTCGGAACTCTAGTGTACATAATTGTTATCATTATCGTTATTATTGTTATAATAGCTCTACTGAAATTTCTATTCCAGTTATTCTTTGTAATACCTGTTGGAACAGATTATTCTACCGATCTTCTGTATGCTAAAGAGATTTTATTGCCGATGAACTAAATAATATTGTGTTTGATGGCACAATATTTGTGGTAGTAGTGTCTTGGACGCCCGCTGCTCACAACTGCATGATCCCGTGTGATCTGCCCACGACAGGAAAAGCAAAGTCCATCTTGCTTCAGATCAATCATTTTTAGTATGCGATTAATTTTTTCGTTAGGATTGATGATTAGTGGAAGAATCAAGTAAATAATTACCTAGAATACCATACAAAAGAGATTTATGATTTACTAATATAGAGTAAGAGCACAATAAAATTGAGCTTAGAAACTATCTTGTAGTCGTTAGGTACTTGAATTACTAAATAGAATAATATGAACTGTAATTCGATGAAAAGCCAAATATTTGTAGCCATAGGCGTAGCAATAGTTGCGTCAGTATTGGTGACTGGACTTGTATCCACTATTTATGCCCAGTCAAATATGACTGGAGGAAATATGACTGGAGGAAATATGAGTATGCCAACAGGTGACGGTAGTAGTGGAGATGGTGATGACGGCGGAAACGGAGACGGAGAAGACGATGAGAATGATGGACAGAGCGGGGAGGACGGAGAAAATAACTAGGGAGAATTATTTTAATCCCTGATTGCGTACTATCTTTTTATTTTGACTGTATGTGACTTGAGATATATTCCTCATAAGAAGTAATACTGGTGGAATATCATTCGGAGCAACAACAATAATCATCCCAGATGCCAGTAGCTCAGATATAGCCGTCACCCCAAATGTTGCATAGTGTTACAGAGACATTCACCGCGACCCAAGAACCTGATCCATTCTAGTTCCAAAGTCGATCTAAGATAAAGACACTTAACTCTCTT
>JAATVS010000085.1 GCA_014523695.1 Nitrososphaerales archaeon TH5895 | reverse complement strand
TTTTATACTGAACAACCGCCTTGTCGAATTCGCGTACTGTCTTGCCACATAATTGCAAGATCTGTGCTGTTTCTAATTCAGAAGATATCCCCCTTTGCTTTCCAAAGATATAAAACAGCCCAATAATCTCCTCTGCCAAGATATAGGGAAAGTCTTTTTTACCTGCCAAAAATGCCTTAATTCTTTCAGGAAGATCTTCTGGGAAAAGCAGACCCATGTAAGAATTGGCAAACGCCGTCAACGTAGCATTTGGATTTCTTGGCAAACACGTTTATACATTGCCCCACATGTTACAACTAGAATCATGTCAGCAACAAATTCTGAGAATGCTAATGTCCATATCATAGTCCATGGAAGAATGGCCTTATTTGAAAAAGTTAAAGATCTATTGGGGAAGAAAGGCTTTGACATCCAGAAGATGAAACTGGCAAGCTTAGAGGAGGCAGGCAAGACAGGGGAATATGTCGCTATGCTATGGCCTCCATGGGATCCTAAGGAAATAATCTTAAGTGAGATCACAAATCTGCCCGAATCTTCTGATCAGAGTCGGCCAGCGACTTCAATGGCGATGGGTGCATGGTCAACAGTAGGACAGAAAGAGATCTCTAGAATAGATATAAGTTAAGGTTGAAACAGTCTCCGCTAGCCTTACCTTGAATCAATCACCTGTCAACTTTCGGTTGAATTGATGCATTTCTATAGCCGTGGCTAAAGTCTGGATCATATACCTTCGAAAATTGGTAACCTGCTGGTTTGACTACGTTACCAACAATAAACAGCGCGGTCTTGGTTATGCGTGCTTTTTGAGTTTTGATTGCAATGTCTGCTAGATTCCCTGTAATAATGACTTCATCCTCCCAAGTAGCTCTGTAAACAACCGCAGCCGGAGTATCAAAAGTATATACTCCTCCTTCCAACAACTGTCGAACTATTTCCTTAATCAAGTGAACACTTAGATAAAAGCCCATAGTTGAACCATGTGTTGCAAGTTTGGAGATCTTTTCTCTTTCAGGAACAGGAGTCCTGAGCTCTGCTCTTGTAATAATTATGGTCTGAGTATTTCCAGGTAGCGTTAATTCCATATTCAAAGATGCAGCAGCTCCTAAGAGAGAAGTAACTCCAGGAATCATTTTACAAATTATCCCATCTGCCTGCAACTTGTCGACTTGTTCTTTAGTAGCACCATAAATGTTCGGATCCCCGTCATGCAACCTCATAACAAGCTGACCAGCCCAAGAAGCATCTCTCAATATTTTATAAATTTTTTCTCTATCTATTAAAGAGGCGTCGTACAAGCTTGCATTCTTTTTCGCACACTGAAGTAATTTTGGATTTAATAAGGAGCCTGAATAGACAATTGTATCCGCCTTAGACAGTAGATTTTTTGCCTTCACCGTAATAAGTTCAGGATCTCCAGGGCCTGAGCCGGCGAAAAATACAACAGGTTGACGTGCTCTCTTCTGGATCATTTCTTTTTCACAACCATAATGGAAAAATACTTTTCTCCTGTCTCGGTAACATCTTGCAATTCTCGTAGTTGAGAAGTCTTAATTGATTGTTCACCGATTGAGACGTCCTGAGCTATGGTTACCATAGAATCGTTACCGAATCCAGCTTGCGGCAATATGCGTATTACCTTACCGAAATATCTTCCATCTTTTAGAAAAATTACAGTATCACACGTGCTCGCCGTATTTCTTACTCTTTCGATGTCATAGCATGCTGGAATTATACCTACTGTCTGCTCACCTTCAGCTAGACTCATTTTTGCCTCGGCAGCAAAAGAGAATATAGAAGTTATGCCAGGAATGATTTCGATCTCTATATCCCGGAAACTTTCCTTAAATTCTCTAAAGACATAAGCCCATGTGCTATACAGAGATGGATCCCCAACGGTTAGATAAACCACCTTCTTCCCTGAATAGACCGATTCGGCGATCTCAGAGGCGTTTTTCTTCCAATGACTTACCAATGCTTCTTTATCTTTTTTCATCGGAAAAATCAACGTTCTAACACTTTGGTCTTGTCTGTTGATATATCTATCAACTACCCCAATAGCTATGCTCGGTTTTCCTTCCCTTGAGGTTGGACCGAATATAATGTCTGCCGATTTCAACCTATCCAACGCTTTAATTGTGAGTAGCTCTGGATCTCCCGGCCCACATCCAATACAAGAAAGCCTCATTTTTCAAAAATGGGCCCAGCAGTAATTTAAGTTACGCTCTGGATTGATGCAAAAATCAATCGAAAACTTGAGCACGTTACAATTATTTCGTGTTTTAGTCGAGTACAACAACGACAGGAGCATCAGATATAGAATACAAATTCTTTATTTTAATGGGCATTTATGCTGGATACTATAGATCTAGGACGATGGTTTGGTTGCCGAGATTATTAGAACCGGGTTTCTCGCCAACATCATGGTTCCAGTCGTTACTTTTCTTGATTTTGAAATTATGACCTGTGTGACATCTACCTCTTCAAGATCCGCACTATAAATTGTAGTCAATGCCTCATATGCCGATTCTATCAATATGGTATTAATAACCAACCGTCCATTCTCTTGCAATTTTCCTATTCCCATTTCGATAATTTTTCTTGTGTTGTTCCACGTTCCGCCAACAACTATGGAATTTACCTGCGGAAGTCTTGGAAGTGCATCTTGCGCATCAGATAGTATGACCTCGGCATTAAAGCTAAATCGTCTCAGGTTCAACCTCGTTAATTCTACTGCCTTTTCATCGAAATCAATCGCATAGACGACCCCTCCTCTGATCTGATTGCAGATTTCAACGGTCAGGCTACCGCTACCACAGCCAACATCAATGGCAGAAAAGCCTTTCTTTAGCCT
>JAATVS010000521.1 GCA_014523695.1 Nitrososphaerales archaeon TH5895 | reverse complement strand
TCTCAGAACTCCTTTGTTCAGTATGAAAAAGATGCGGTGTATAAAGCGATCTTTTCTCGTAGGGATGTTCGGACTAAATTTTTGGAAAAGAAAATACCGGGGAGCGTTCTGGCTAGGATTCTTAATGCCGCTCATCACGCTCCGTCTGTAGGATTCTCTCAGCCATGGGACTTTATTTTAATTAGCGATATGAGGTTAAGAGAAAGGATAAAACAGTCATTCATAGAGGAATTCCAGAAATCTGTCAAGATGCTTGAATCAGATCAAGAAAGGCAACGTAAGTACACGTCTCTAAAGCTTGAAGGGATTTTGGAATCTTCATTAAACATTTGTATTACGTACGATCCAAACAGGTTTGGTCCTTTTGTGCTTGGTAGAACGTCTATTTCGGAGACGGGAGTATACAGCGTTTGTTGTGCCATCCAAAACCTCTGGCTTGCAGCTCGTGCGGAGGGTTTGGGCATGGGATGGGTGAGTATTATCTCGAATTGTAAAATCCGGGAAATCCTTGAAATCCCTGATTGCGTTTCACCCGTTGCATATCTATGTCTAGGTTATGTAAGTGAGTTTGAAGAAAAACCTGACCTGGAACGTTCTGGTTGGCTCAGGAGATTGAATTTAGAGAATGTTGTTTGTTATGAGAAATGGCGTGTCCACCAATCTGACCAATGGTCAGAGCTAAAAGACGAGATTGTAAGAACTGATTTCAATATTAATGGGAAGTGAATTAGCTTGGTTAGTATAACTATCCCTCAAGGTTATTGAAGTTGCGCTATTAATTCGATCTAAAAACACAATGGTGAAAAGAACATGAGTCATTTCGGTGATGAAACCAGGTCATTTAGCCTTTACTACAATGATCTAGCAAGGTGGCTCTTCATCACTTTGACATTCAGTGGATTACTTGCAACTGGATGGTTTGGAATACCTCTAACCCCAACTTACTTCACAACTAACCAAGTCGACACAGTCGCTGCTATATTTACGTTGATGAGTGCGTTAGGAACTATCTGGGGTGCGATGGCTTATCGGGAGTTAACTAGATCGGCGGAGAGGGTATTTTCGGCCAAGTACAAGGCAAAACAGCTTGATCCTCAAATTGGAGATTATCAGTATCGTTCTTATAATCCCGAAACCAAGCAGTATGAAAATGGTTATCTCCCGTTAGGTCCCATCGATTTTTGGGACAAAGAAACTAAAGCTCCAAGTTGGCTCGATAAAGGCAAATATTGGCACATACTCCTTGGTCTCCAATCCAAAGACAGGGAAATAATAATTCAGGTTGTTCGTGACAACGATCTCCCGTTTTCAAATGGACGTAGAAATGTTGCCGTTACAATTAAGGACAGAATTGCATCCCTATCTTCGCAACGGAGCAAACGAGCTTATTTCAGATATCGAGTAAAAATTCCTCAGTGGATGGTAATGAACACAGAGAGATCAAGATATATCGACCCCAGGGAATTCCAATCGCTAAAGGGTCAAGAAATTAGAGCCCGAATAACCGACCTGAATAAAGCATTAGTAAGCGCTTCCGAAGAGGTAATTGAACGAGAGAAACCAAGAATAAAATTTCCTTATTGGATAACCACCTTTGGCATTTATCTTAATAAGAGTTTGCCTCTTAGAATAATTTATGAGGAAGTAGCTCGTTACTTACCCCGTTCAAAAAGGAACTTTATAAACGACATCAACAAGAATCTTGCAAATGCCAAAGACGAAGAACTGATTGTCGCCATTATTCAGGTTGCTACTGATCGAGGTATTCCTCCAAACAGTGTTCGTAAAATAAAGACGCTAATAAGTTTCTTAAGAAACGCGTACGACAACCAAGGATTAGGCGAGGGCTCGACAGAGTACCATAATTTTCACCATAGTCTAGAGGTTTCGTATATGGCATTGCAAATGTTACCCAGAGATTTTCGTGGAATTGTGTTTAGTGGGAACGACTACGAACTCATCCTTGTTTCAGCGCTGTTGCACGACTATGATCCGGTACAATCAACATATGTAGCAACAGCTATCAATGATAATGGGGCACCGGTCTCTGCCATAGGACCAAAGGTTAGCAGAACAATTAGTGAACTCAAGAAGACTAGAATTCATGAAGCCTATTTCATCTTGAATCCACCAGAATTTGAAGAGTATTTTCGGGATCACACACACTCACTGAAGATGCAGGCTGAATTTTCTACTACGCATCCAGAGTATTTGCAATTAAGAGAATACAAAAAGCCAAAGGAGAGTCTAGTGATAGAAGCACTTATTTGGCATACTGATTTTCCGTACTCTGCGCTGAAAGAGACTCGGAATACATTCTCAAGTCTCTTGAAAGATTTATCTGCTGAAGGAT
>JAATVS010000520.1 GCA_014523695.1 Nitrososphaerales archaeon TH5895 | reverse complement strand
CCAACCAGGTCCTGCCGAGATCTTTCTTCAGATATCATGCCTCTGATTCCTGCTCTAACTATCTCTGAACGTCCACTAAATCCAAGTGATTTTTGTAATTTATCCATTTCGTTCAGAATTTCGTCATTTAAGGATATACTAACTATCGTCATCTAATATTAATAATTATTAAGTTTATAAATAATAAATATATTTGCATTATTAATATCGATACAAAAGTAAAATATAAAGAATTAACATTCCGATAACATGACGACTGGATCAACAGATGGTGGCAAGATGAAGCCTGATTGTTGACATTCTTAAGCTTTATTCACCCGGCAGCGCCAGTTGCAGACCAATCTGTGCACTAATATTGCATTGGAATCTTGATCGTCGTCGACCATTAGTATGGTAGTACAGAACGACCTCAAAAAACAGTACAGATGGTACTGTGAAATCATCGCAAGTGTCCCATACAACGAGGGCAAAGCTCAGATGCTCTGCACACTCTAGTAAAAGATTACTTTGCTCGATTCAAATGCATAACTCAAAACTACAGATATAGATTGACCTGTTGATTTTGGTTTTGCCCTGATAAAGACTTTATTTCATCAGTCGAACCAGTCTGGCACGCCAAATTATTGCCATAGCTATCGGTGTCCTCCAAAACTTTAATGCACGCGGTATATGTGCTTCCTGGCTTTATAGCATCACTAGGAATTAGCATATCAAATTGTATCACACCATTTCCGTCATCATGGGGATCCAATAAGGATATCGGATCAAAGTTGTTAGCATAAGTTTTACCATCGATAGTAACTAATATCTGAGCTATTTTAGTAGAGTAATCTATCCCTTTAATTTTGAATGAAACCTTGTCGTTACTAGCTTGTTGTTGTTGTTGTTGTTGTGTTGACGTATCTTGGTTTATAACAGGTAGATTTTCTAAAGTTGAATGGTTGGCGCTTGAATCTTGAGCTTTAACAAGGACAAGGTTAGAAAGACTAAACATACCGACCAAATACATGGCGCACATAGTTATCGCCATTAGAACTGAATAGACCCTGTTCATAGATTATTATGAAAAGGTTAGAGCATGTAGTATCTATAGGTAATGAAGGATTCATATTGGAGATTCAGACATAAGATTACATAGTTTAGAAACTTATTCTATCTGATTCATCCTTTTTAGTTTCTATTACTCTCAAACGAAACCACTAATTCCTTATCAGTTAACCGAGCGGCTTTGAGTTTCATTCCTAAAGTAATAGCAGGCAATGGAACGACATTTACAACGTAACCTATGTTAGTATTTACTTTGATAGTGATTCGGTCCGAAATACGTTCAACCAAAAAGTCTGAGTTCTTTGCGAAAGGAACCTTTACTTTTAAAGTGAGGCCCAAACTATCACCTTTGAATTCAAAAACCTTTTCACGATAAAAAATTTGACTTGGATCTTGGTCCCCAAATAGGATCTCGGCGTTTCGCTTAAGCATCTCTATCCCTCTTAATTCTTCACTGTAAAGAGGGACCTCCTTAACTGGCAATGGGTAAAAGTTTGATTTAGCTTCTATTACTCTAGCATGTTGAAAATCAGCCCAGTTAACTAAGAAACTATCCTCACTACGAATTTGAGGCATAATCTTGTTGATGATAATCATGTCTACATTAATACCGTACAGATTGGCTGACATTAAGGTCCTTTTTGCATTTTCCATGCTAAAGCTGTCCGCATTAGCAACTAACCTCAGACTGGTAATGTTTGGATCAAAAATTAACTTTGACAGTTTATCCAATCTAAGAAGCAAATCCGCTTCAGTCTTCATCAAGTCAGTTGAAGGAGCCGAGCCTGAAAAGTACGGCTGGAATAGTCGACCGAAGCCACTAACCAGGCCGGCAAGGCCTGAGAGCCTCATGCTTAGACTTCCTACAATTTTTGGAAAATATAGGAATCGCAATGCCTCGCCCGATGCCGGCATGTCCAGAATTATCGCATCATATTCTCTAGATCTTACAGACTCTTCAATTTTCAGCAAGCAGAGCAATTGGGTCATTCCGGGTAACATGGCCAACTCATACGAAATGGTATCATCCATACCTTTGGACTGAAAATATGATGCAAAGTAGGAAAATATTGTCTTGAAATGTAAATCCATCTCTACGACTGGGTCTACTTGAGCTGCGTACAAGTCAGCAGAAATTCTTGTAGGTTTTCCTCCTCCTATTTCGCCTGCCATCAATGCATCACCCAAAGTATGGGCAGGGTCGGCGGAAATTAGAAGTGTTCTGGATTTCAGACCAGACAACTTCAACGCAGTTGAGCAGGCACTTACTGTTTTTCCAGTCCCACCTTTACCAGTATAGATGACAAGTCGCAATACATCGCATAGAAAGCTGCGATATTAAGACTTATGGACTATAGTAGATAATTTCATTTTCCTATATTTTCGTTAGCTGATATGAAGCTGTTTGCTACATGTTCAATATCGTGCACAGAAAGAAGAGGGTGCACAGGCAGGGAGAGCACATGTTTGCTTGCCCATTCTGTAGTTCCCAAATTATTGGGTATTTCTCGGGCCTGATTTTGGAGCCGGGTTTGTACAAGTTCTTTATAGTACGGAGTTAAATGAACAGGGGGATCGTAGTATACCGCTACTCCAATCTTAGCATTATTTACCATCTTATCCTTTATTAGATCTCGGGTACTAGCATAGTCTAGAGGATCAGAAGTGTTAATCTTGTCTTTAGCCTTTTGACCGTCTAATGCCACCGTGTAAAGATACCAATTAAATTTCTTGTGACCATCCTCTGGTTCAGTTGGTGTTATCAATCCGTCAAAGTTAGAACGTGTAAGCAGGTCGGTTAACAGGTTTGCATTGTTTCTTCTTTTTTCTAACATTTCGTTGAGTTTTTCCATTTGGCCCTTCGCGATCGCGGCGCTTATTTCAGGGAGTCGCAAATTGAGACCGAATACTCTTGTGTCATAACCTTCTACCATCCCATGATTGCGTATCATTCTTAATCGATCAGCCAGCAGATCGTCATCTGTTGTGATCGCACCACCTTCTCCAGAAGTGAGTACTTTGCTTGCATACATACTGAAACATCCCATCAAACCTATCGTGCCCGTCTGTCTCTTCCTGTACTCGGAACCTAATGATTGGCACGCGTCTTCTATTACTTCGAGAGAATTACGCTTTGCTAATTCAATTACTTCATCCATATCAGCCGGATGGCCATAAAGATGGACTGGCATAATAGCTCTAGTCTTTCTTGTAATCTTCCTAGCAAGATCTCCGGTATCGATGGTATAATCAGCTTTGTTTATATCAATAAATACTGGTGTAGCCCCAGCAGCTACTACAGAATTAGCTGAAGCAACAAATGTAAACGAAGGTAAAAGTACTTCGTCGCCTTCTTTCAATCCTAATGCTAGTAATGCAGCTAAAAGAGCAGAAGTACCAGAATTCACTGCAATCACGTGCTTAATGTTTAAATGGCGTCTAAGAAGAGATTCGAATTCCTGAACTCTCTTTCCCCCCTCCAATGCAGCAGACGTAAGAACGCCTTCGTCAAGCACCATTAGTATTTCATTTTTTTCCTCATCACTAAGCCAAGGTCTGTTTATAGGAATCATTTTAGAATTAGATCTGCGAGAAGACCTAATTAAGGATATCAAATCCACCGACAGTTTTAGATAGTTTACCTATAATCATATGCAATAAATAACAGCTCGTTAGAAGATTGGCGTCCACGCATACTCTGAATTTGGGTGAGTACGGCCACTTTAAGTTGATTTTAGGAAAGAAAAATATCTTATTTGTTTTTTGCAGGGTGAATTGGAAACCAAAAGTTAATACAGTTTGGCTTGCAGATACTGCGTGACTTTGTTGAAGGCGAAATGTCCAGAGTGTAGAAATGAAGCAGTAGTAGATGAGGAAATGACAAAGGTTGGCTGTAGCCACTGCGGGTTTACCGCTTCATATGAATCGTACTTAGAGACTATGAAGGGGATGGCTCAGAATATGTCAGATGATTATCAAGCAAATCTAGACAAGAGCGGATTCTAATCGTCGAATGACTACATACCACACATGATTCTTGAGCAGAATAGTCAAAAGACTTTAAATGATGATCGTAGCATCAAGAATTTGAATTGAAGAAGCTATCCAAAAGTTAATTAAAGCCCGTACTTCTGCATATTCAAAGTAGTAGTGCATTGGCTCAATTCAAGGTTGTCATCTCAGATAGTACCGGAAAAAGTCTTAGTCAAGAATTGAAGGACAAGGTAGCAATTCCACTCCTTGGGCTAAAAATAGGTGATGTTATCGACTCAAATGTTGTTGGTATTGATGGTAAAATGCAGATCACCGGTGGCAGTGACAAATCGGGCACACCTATGAGGCCTGATCTGCATGGAGGGGTAAAAAAGTATATCTTGCTTGCGAGAGGAGTAGGAATGCGTAATCGTAATCCTGGCGTTAGAATAAGAAAGCTAATTAGAGGCAATATGGTTACTGAGGAAATATATCAGCTAAATTGTAAATTGCTTGAGGGAAAGTTACCTGAAAAATCTGCAACTGAACAATCAGTAGAAGAACCCAAATCTTAACACCTTAGACTTTCGATAAGAGTTATATCGACTATTTTCCGAGTCATCTATCAGATCGACATATGCAAGTGGTACACTTGAATATTTAGAAATCTGATAAGATTCAAGAGGATGAAAAGTTTTCTTTTATTAGAAACCCTATGTATTTTGAAATTGATGTTAGACGTCTCTTCTGTTAATCATAATGGCCTGTGATTACCTTAATATTCCCAGTTAATTCACGAAGATCATTGCATTGGAAAGAAAGTCTGCCTGATTGGTATGTTAAAGAGTATGGTTACCAACCCAATATCAATATTGGAACGTCAGGTCATGTCGATCACGGTAAAACTACACTGGTTGAAGCGATTACAGGTGTATGGACTAGTGCACACAGTGAGGAATTAAGGAGAGGTATCACTATCAAAGTTGGGTATGCAGATGCAGCCTTTTATAAGTGCCCCGATTGTCCTGCACCAGAATGCTATTCGTCTAATCCTACGTGCGCAAATTGTAATAAACCAGGAGAGTTGCTACGCGTAGTCAGTTTTGTAGATTCCCCTGGTCATGAAAGTTTGATGGCAAATATGCTTTCAGGCTCCGCATTGATGGACGGGGCAATACTTGTTATTGCAGCAAATGAGAAAGTTCCACAACCACAAACTAGAGAACATCTCTTGGCCTTGCAGGTATTAGGCATAAAGGAAATAGTGATTGTTCAGAATAAAGTAGATTTGATTGAGTACGAAAGCGCATTGGAGAACTATGATCAGATAAAGTCATTCGTAAGTGGCAGCACTGCAGAGGAGGCTCCTATCGTTCCTGTATCAGCACAACACAGAGTAAACGTAGATGCTCTCATAGAAGCCATAGAAAACAAACTCAAGAATCCGATTCGAAACAAAACTGCTAAACCTATAATGCACGTATTGCGATCTTTTGACGTCAATAAGCCTGGTATTCAAGTCCAGAGGGTGAGAGGCGGGGTAATAGGTGGCGCACTAGTTCAAGGAGAGTTTTTGATAGGAGATGAGATCGAAATCAGGCCTGGGTTCTACGATGAAAAGAGGAGTAGATATGAGCCTATTACTTCAGTCATCTCAACCTTAGGAACCGGTGCAGGTTTAGTTGAATCAGTTAGACCTGGAGGCCTAGTTGCAATTGGAACAAGATTAGATCCTACCTTTATAAAGAGTGATTCTCTCATTGGTTCTGTAGTAGGAAAGCCATCCACTCTGCCTGAAAACGTGGATAGCATAAGTATCGAAGTTTATCTTTTTGATACTGCAGTTGGGACTCAAGAACTGGTAAAAGTAGACCCCATACGAATCAAGGAATCTCTTAGATTGAATATAGGAACAGCTGCAACGTTGGGGACGGTTACAAATGCTAAGGACTCTACTAAAATTGAAATTAAACTAAAAAAGCCAGTCTGTTTGTTGCCAAATAACCGAGTAGCAATCAGCAGAAGGATATCGGATAGATGGCGATTAATAGGTTCAGGGATAGCGGTGTGACAAACATCATCCATCATCCATCATTTATTACAGTATTATAATCACTGGTTTGTTGATCTCAAAACTGAAAACCTAATAAATCAACTATTGACTTTGTACTTTTAAGAACTTTAATGTAGTTGCTGGTCTAGGGAGAGTCCTGACTAAGACCACCTTGCGGCGTGCTGATGTTGTTGT
>JAATVS010000011.1 GCA_014523695.1 Nitrososphaerales archaeon TH5895 | reverse complement strand
TTCCTTTCCCTGGCTTTTACTCAGATTTCAAATGCGATACTATCACTGATGTGCCTTTTTAGCTCAAATATTTGATCCTAGATTCTGCAGGTTGTCGTCAGTCAAGATTGAGATGCAACAAGTGGAGAGTAGATCAATAATTACTACACTCATCTTGCATACACAGGTAGCACCTTAAATGCCTAACCAACTTCGATATCTCCTCCTGGGATAACTTTATACTTGCTTGCGATTTCGTCACCCAGATCCGACCTCACGCTAAATGATGAATTTTCTCCTGGTGCTAATATGATGAACTTCGCATTTTCTGTAGAAGATGTGATCAGAGTACCATTGGCATCATAGAATTGTACTGTTACTTCCGCAGAATTGATGGTATTGTTAGAGTTATTTATGAGAGTGCCATTTACAATTGTAAAGAGTAAATCTTCAGAAAATGTGTGATTGGTAATTTCCAAATATTTAGTATTAAGTACATCTCCAGCAGGTGTGCTCGTAGTGTTAGAAGTGTTGGATGTTGACAACATAGCTGTGTTACTAGAGCTTAATACCTCACCAATAGGAGAGATTTCAATAGAACAAAGTAAAAAAACTGCCGAAGCAAAGATGATTGCTCCAGTTGTCATAACGTAAACTGGGTTTCTGTCCGTTGCTTTTTTCACGTCTCACAATAGTCACTTTGGTATATATGAATTGATTGGGTAAATTATATGTGAAGGATCGAACTGAACTATTGGGCCTCATTTAGAAAATACTATTAGGGTGGCTGTTGCATGGCTTCTGAATCAAATTATCGAAAGGTTGGACTCCGTTAAAAATTGGTTTTTGAAGGTCTTTATTTTCTTTAATCTTTTCTATTCCTTATTATTGTGATACTAAAATAAATAGTCAGTAACCCCACATACAATTTCCGGGGGGAGGAACGTAACGCGAGATTGGTATGTGATTAGAGGTTGTTGAAACTATCCCAAAAGTCGGATGTATCCTGATTCAGGATTTAGCCTACTAATTTCAAAAAAAGATTGTGAAAGAATGAAGGCACAGTTTGCATTATATTTAAGGAAACAATTCATCATCATTAGATAGAAAATGACATATACGCTCTTATTTGGTAATAACTTTATTTCAGATAACCCAAAATCTGTCATTTGTAATAATACGACCCTCTTTAGTCTGGATGAGGATATTGAAGGACCTCATTTAACTGCAAGGCTGACCGATTTGTCTGGAATGCATTTAATACTTAGCATTGACAAGAACACCTGTACTTTCCGCTCTCAAGATCTAATCTTAAAAAAGAATGAGCGTAGCCATCTTCTGGTAGACAATAAGGAAGGAGAAAATGTCATTCAATCAAGAGTTTTGGATAAGACTACTATTATGGTCAGTGGCACCTTTTCTATTAAGGATCATGTTTTGGTGGTGACCCAAAATTATATTATATCTCCTAGCGGCAAGAGGATCATGCATAGCAGAATTAGCGCCAATAGTGGCGCTGTCTCGGTAACTGATGACGAGATAAGACCAGATGGTTAGGTGCAATCCGGTTTGCTGTTAATCGCCCTAGGCTCCCAGGAGCCTGCTGAAGGCCGTCTTACTCCAAACGGAATTTTCCATATATTCAACAAATAAGATTTTGACCTAGTGCAACAGTAAGATTGTGACCAAATTCTGTCTCCTCCTCAAGGACGAAGTTTACCTCTTACATGTGTTTGTTATTTTCAGCGAATTCAACAGGGATTCGATGTTGATAGATTCTACAAGGCTGCCCTAAAGATAACTTCGTTCTGTGAAACAGAAGAGTTCATCCAAATTCCTTTCTTTGGCAGATTAATAGTCGTCTTTCTTTCAGGTTGGAAAGCGTTGTAATGCCGCTTAGCACTTAATCGAATGGTCATCATTCTTACTAACAGCCTTTGTTTGTATCTACACATGAAGCATTTGAAGACTACATTACCAATACTGGTTAGATAGAATAATCTTTTTCCCTATCTTCAGCCATTTATCCGCAACTATAATACTTTATTTGTCCGCAGGCTTCTCCCATCTCCCTTTTAGGTACTGGCCCACAGTGTTATCACTCAGAAGAGACAGTTGGACAAACCATTTTCTTCTGCTATCAGAGAAAAGAAATACCAATTACACAAAAAACTGGAAAGAGCTAGACATCTTACCTCAAAAAGGGTTCTTACCACAACAATATGAATCATTTTGGGGAATAATAATATAAATAGGAATGATTATAATAATGTAATATAATAATGGTGTCTAAGCAAGCCAGTATTAATGTGGTGTCCAAACAGAAATGATGTCACTATCAGAAATCTTCTCTGTCCTTTCCGATGATGACTCTTTAAAAATTATCCAAATGATAGTCGATCATCGCGACCCCAAGATCAATGACTTTGAAAGCCCCAAGCGATACTATACACGACTCTCGAAATTAAAGAATTCTCTTATTATCAAACGAAAGGGTAAGTCTTATGAGATTACAGCGTTTGGGTCAGTGATATATGACATGATCCAGACAGTCAAGCTAGCCCATGATCTCCATTGGAAGCTGCAGGTCATAGATGCAATAGGCGATCGAGTTCCTGACGTAGAACGTCAGCAAATCATTGAATCCCTCATACCAGACAAGTCTATCAGAAAAACCTTGATCGACACGAGAATTGCAACTCTCGAGCCAATAAAAGTTGACTAAACCAACTTCAGTTTTGAGCTGAGCTGGAGAAATACAACCACAAGAGATGAGAGGAGGATGCAGGCCCGACATGATAGTGGATACCAGTGCTGTTGCATCTAATGACACCTATTGAACTAGAGAAGTAAACTAGATTAACTAATTCAAAACCCAAGAAGCGTTTCAGGCATTTTCCTATCGGTAGCATGTGTTCATTCATTCATTCTTCATAAATTCGTTTTATCGATTATTTGAGAATCGTCGCAAAAGGTAGACCAATTTTTATTTGATGGATTGCTTTTCTATTGCTACAATTTCAACCAAGGCAGTAACTCTGGGGAACTACACCTAGCCCATCTGATTCAGGTTATCTGTCGTAAGTCGTTTCATTCTTTTCGAGCAATCTTAACACATACATCGCAATCCGTAGCACATCATTATCCATTTTTTCGGCTGTGAAAAATAGCAAGTTTCTATCCGGTAACTCAAATACCGACGCACGGACGTCATCAAAGTCCAAGTAAAGCTAATGAAGGAATCCAATTTTCTTTGAATATTTGAGTAACGATCTCACCAACTCATTAAGTTGCATCGCCAATTCTCCCATCTGTTCAGGAGGAAGAAGAAGAAGAAGAAGAAGAACGGAGACATCACCTCTCATTTTGA
>JAATVS010000519.1 GCA_014523695.1 Nitrososphaerales archaeon TH5895 | reverse complement strand
TCATCATCTAGAATCGTCATCATCTAGAATCGTCATCATCTAGAATCGTCATCATCTAGAATCGTCATCATCTAGAATCGTCATCATCTAGAATCGTCATCATCTAGAATCGTCATCATCTAGAATCGTCATTGCAACCTTGAAATAGGAGCTATTGAATCATATCTATTACCTGGGTCTACTTCGTGATGGCCAAAGATAGTAACAGGATTTTCCTAACTATGTGAAGAACTGGGGTTGAGGTGTGAAAACAACTTTCTCTACAACGTCAGAGAGCGTAGGAGGAATTGTAATTTCTTTGTCCGCACGGAGATTAATTCTCTTGTTACGTTCATCTTCGTCTACAGCCAACTTTATCTTAAACACTTTTTCAAATAGTGATTTTTTGCCAACGATTGTCAAAGTGAAATCGCTGGGGAAAACTTCAAATCCCAATTTCTTTAGACGGCCTACCGTATCATCGATATGCTTCTTAGAGGGTCGATAATTTTCGATATTCTGAGACGTAAGTGGAGTCTCATTGCTATCCATAGATCGGTCTTCACGTGCTTTCAATATAACCTCAGCGGAAATCGATGAAGTTGCAGATCCCATATCTAAGTGTTTTATTTTACCGTTCATACTTATTAGATTTTCAAGGCGACATATGTAGTGAATCTAGGTTAAACCAGGATTCTTGGAACGATGATAAATTGCATTCTCGGTACACACACCGTATGGCTACTGAATTCCAGGAATCGTTAATCTCAAATTCAATTAGCACGGCCGACTAATCTTTGTAGAAATGATTTCAACACGCGAGTTGCATTCCCGCTACAATTAATCTATTTTGCATTCTGAATTTAGCTATTTCTCTTTCAATGTATATTATCAGATTTCGCAAGAAATCCATCTGCTGGTATGATATTGTGGATAAACGAATGACCTCACATTTTCTTTCTTGAAAAACACATCTTTATAGATCTCAATATAGCTTAAGACACCTATAACTATATTATAGGAAGTATTGACAAAATAATGGATAAGACTTTTATATTTGACCTATGAAAGAAACAGAATGAGACGGAAGCGTGTGCGTAGAGGATCCAAGACAGCGTTACCAGATAAAGTATATTCAGAAGTGTCCCCTATCTCTCCCTTAGGAGAATCATTATTTGATGCAAATGTAGAAATTACCAGCCAGACGGTAGAGAAGTTTGTCTCTGAGCCGCTGGTGGTCCACTCAACTATGAAGCGGTTGCGAGAGATTGGTTTTGAAGTCCTCTCCACAAATTATATAACAATCAATATTGCCGGTCCTCCCAAACTTTATGAAGCTGTTTTCAAGACTAAATTAACTACGGTTCAGAAGCCTACAATTAAACATTTGGGGAAAGTATCGACAACAACTGTTATTGATACTACCGACACAACCATAGAAGGCTTAATTGACACATCCAAAAGCGAATTGGATGAATTGTTGGAGGGTGGCGCAATAAATAGGAAAGTCTACTTTATGTCTTCCTACTTACCACCATCTAATTCATCGTATTGGAATTTGGATCCACCAGAAGTTGCTGTTGCGATGAAAGCTGAGCTTGCGCATAGGGCAGGATTTACTGGACGAGGTATCAAAGTAGCAATGGTAGACACTGGTTGGTACCGCCATCCCTATTTTGTTGAGCGAGGATATCGGGCTAATCCTGTCGTGTTAAGTCCTGGAGCCACTGAACCCGAACATGATGAATCAGGCCATGGTACTGGCGAATCGGCCAACATTTTCGCTATTGCGCCGGACGCTGAATTTACGATGGTTAAGATGAGCCCTGTGAATTCAACTGCTGACTTTAATGCTGCGGTTTCTCTTAGGCCGGACGTAATTTCTTGCAGTTGGGGAATGGATTTAGTCGCAGACGATGGACGGGCACAACTCCCTCCTCCTCTTCCTTCATCTTTGAGACCATTGGAAGCAGCCATAGCCAATGCGGTAAGACAGGGGATAGCCGTTGTTTTTTCAGCAGGCAATG
Source organism: Nitrososphaerales archaeon TH5895 (assembly GCA_014523695.1). GTDB lineage: Archaea > Thermoproteota > Nitrososphaeria > Nitrososphaerales > Nitrososphaeraceae > TH5896. The sequence goes on along the minus strand of JAATVS010000519.1, from coordinate 13,975 downwards.
GACACTTTGGTTTTCCCGGAATGCATCCTGACGTAATCTCTGCTGGAGGAGTCTACATGCACAAGGATGGACGCAAACTGGAAGCCACCCAGTACGCTAGTGGTTTCGCTAGCAGAATGTATCGAAACCGTAGTGTCCCAGATGTAAGCGGGCTTGTTGGTCTTCCGCCGAAAGCAATCTATTTGATGTTGCCTGTTGAACCCAAGGATGAGATTGATAGCGAGCTTTCAACAGGTACAGCATATCCTAATGGAGATGAAACAACTAAGACTGATGGGTGGGCAGCCTTTAGTGGCACGTCAGCTGCTGCACCCCAGTTGGCAGGGATATGTGCATTGATTAAGCAAGCGTGTCCAAACATAAAACCTCCTAAAATACGTGATATACTAAAGAGAACTGCCAGGGACGTGACATCAGGCAAATGTTCTCCTAGAACTGGAGGACATTCTGCGAGAGTAGGTCCTGATCTTGCTACGGGTGCTGGATTAGCAGACACATCTGAAGCTGTAAGAGCTGCTAGGGATGCCTGCTGATAGGTTTTTTCAATAAGAGTAGTAGTAAACTCCTAATTACTCTGAGGTTTGTCTATGAAACCCTTTTTGGCACAAATTAAAAGTTAGTGTTGGTAAACATCATGGTTATCAGTTCTGCACACTTATTATTCGAGTCGGGAACTTGGATTGGACATACTTGTATGATAACCTTTATTTCAAGATGGGCGGGGTCATAACTCCATACTGCTTTTTATGAAGATAACGAAAATTGTAGTTGAATTCCAAACAGTATAGAATGTGAAGAGGTATACGCAACGAATCCTCACTATCAAGTTAGCATGCAGAAAAAGTCTAAAGAACTTCGAGCTGCAGTTGAATGTATTATAGAGGTTACTGTCTCTAAGAACATCTGTTTTAATACATTGATAAGATAGTGAGAAAGGATCGGTGCGAAAATATCCTTTCAGAAATTCGATGGATCATTAGTCTCTGCTTGATGTTGCTTCAAGAAAGTTATTTTGATAAGGTTAAAGAACAATAGATTCTAACAAGGCTGCTTTCATAAATGTGGTGGGTGTTCAGAACAGAAGAAATGATGCGCATATTGGTAGATTTATTGGAGATTGCTTATCAGCGGAATCCAATAGAGTAGGATTGCCTAGAACTCAACTAATATGTACCTAACCAATGCGAACTTCACTGGATATGCATATGAATTGGGTAGTGGACTATCTCAGCTTTTATAGATTTCGCATCAGAGATTAAGTTCTACCCATAGAGCAGCATGATCTGATGCAGCATCTTTTGCAGTTTTGATTTCCGGAAAATGAGGAAAAAGATCTCCATTCTTTCCACCCCAAATACCACGACGTTCAATACCACAGTTCTGCACTCGAGTAACGAGTTTTGGTGACATCAGAATGTAATCGAGCTTCGCATCTTTATTTCCGTTCCCATGGGTACCTTCGCGTCCATCGCCCACAAACTTAGGATGTGACATTACATCAAGAAGGTTTGAATTGTTACCAAGAAGCGGCTTCAAGGGATCACGTTTCGGAGTGTCATTGAAATCACCAGCAATTGTAATATATTCAAATCCCGCTTTGATCCTCTCTTCGTAAATTTCTCTAACTCTCTGGGCTTGCCGTTGGCGTTTTTTATCATTTGCATTCTGCGAGCCGAAACCCTTACTCTTAAAATGGTTCACAAGCACAAGTAGAGTATTCTTTGATGGTGTGATTATCTTGTATTCCGGACAATCCCTGCTGAAGATCTGTCCCTCTGCATCTGTGTCATCCACATGACTTACTATTGATTGAATTTCAAAGGGTTGCCTAGTCATTATCCCAACATCGATTCCACGGTCGTCATTACCATCTATGAGCATCACGTGGCCATACTTCAATCCGCCCACCTTAGGAATAACTGAATCATTGAAGCGGTTTGCAGCAATCCGGTTTTCTGCCTCTATAATACAGAAGACATCACCATTGACTTCGCGAATCACACGTGCAGTATTTTCAATAGCCGTTTCCTTTATAATCTCGCGCTTAAGCTCGAACCAGCCTATCCAACTGTCACGGCCATCCACGGCAATCTCTATAGGGGCATTTTTAGGCTTCTTAATCAATTTTCCACGGATCTCATTTAGACGAATATGTCTGCTATTGCCTGATGTAATTAGCCCTTTGTGACGCTTTTGCATTATTTCCAACATCTCCTTCTTGTCAGCCAATGTATATTGAGGCTTTTCTATCAAATTTGTAAGAGCAGCAAAGTCTTGTAATACCTGTTCCCCTTCCTTCCAATTTGAAAGATTCATTATGGAGGCACGTTCGAACATATTTTCTACATTAAAAGTTGCCAAGCGCATAATATTCAGTGAATGTTCTATATTGAGTACTTATTTAAGTATTGATTAGATACTTCTATTTATACACTAGAATTATGTCCTTGTTCATTTGCTCGCTTGTAATCCTCGATATGACTCGACAAAACGTATGCTCTGGAAATTGTTAAGACATTTTACATACCCATACTATGTGTACTTTCGTAGGTAGAACTATTTATGACTGTCATCCATAGCGGATCACCAGCACGCTTACGAACCAATATTTATCTAAGGCGAATCTCTTTCAGAGCTTCCTAGTGGAATTGTAAACGCTGGGCATAACATAGTTTTAGGCATATCTTGCAAGTTTCATAACACCGAAGTACGATTGAGTGAATTCGGAAACAGAGTTTTTAATGGATATGAATCGTCTTCTAAAACTTCTCCAAGACTATGACCAGAGATACCTTTGAGCTTCAGTAGATTAAATATTGCGACCCAAAAACAGCTTCTAAGATCTAATTTTCAGCTATTTAGGACAATGAAACCGTTGTAATTGATATCAGAGCTTACACTTATCCATCCTATTAGTTCGCGTCTCCTAAATCTAGCCTACAATCCAATGGTACCATAATAAGAAGGAGGACCAATAGACCTATTAAAAGGGGGGCTAATTCCGTGATGAGAATATCATATTGCTTACAAAAGATATTCATAAATGCGCGAAGAGACTGAAGCATCCAGATGGGACCAGAATATATTACCGGGAACCAAACAAAAAAATGTGGAGTTAAGGCTAACTTTTCTCATCCAAAGGCGAGCTTTAAGTTGAATAGAAGATTTGCGGAGTAATCAACCGTCGGTAGTTACAACAAAAGACAGCGTCGCAACCTGGAATTGAATATTAAAGTTTTTAAACATCCACCTTGCATGTTTGACGAAATTTCAACTTGCTACCAGAGGGGAACACGCAGGGTAGAAGCTTTCTGAGAGATGTGCGGTTTGCTATTGGGTTAGCCGTTGGCCTGGCCATACTTGTAATAATTCTTGCTTCCGTTTATGAATATGTTCCCTCGAACTGGAAAACTACTAGGTACAATGTGGGGAACATGACTGTATTTGTAACACATCCATCAAACTTACTGATACCAGTGAGAAATATTTTTTCAGATAAGACTTTCTTCTTAAAAGTAGCTATACTCAATGATTCATCCGATTATAATATTGATTTCATGAAACTCTCTGGCTCATCTGATCCTATTCTTACTTTCAACGATGATGGTTTCGCTAGAGACCATACTTTTCCACCCTATTCCAATGAAGCAACCAATCCGTTATCCTTTTATCAGATTGCGCTACATGCTCAACATTTTGGCGAGGTGAGAAATATCTCTAGTCCCTACAATATAAACATAGTCTACCATCGTGCTGATGGCGGGAGTATTTTGAACAGCAAAGATACCAGAAGTAACACTCTTACCGAAAACATCCTATTGCCTCTGGATATGCCGGTCCGAACTATGGATCTTAGCAGTTTTGTGTATTTATTTGTAGTATTCATCGGAGTTTTAGTAAGTCGATATACGAAGAAAATATATTCAGTCATAAAGAGTGACAAGCAACAGCTGACCGATGCGGAAAAAGTGCGCCAGAATACATTTAATCAGCATGACTTAGTTTGGATATTTGCAAGTGGTATAATAACATTATTGATATTTTCTAGTTTTCAGGAACAGGTTGATCTTCAGAGCTCATTGATTATCAATATTTCGTTATCGTTCACGTTTGGTTTTGGTTTTGACAAGCTCATCGAAACAGCCACCTACTTAGGAAAAGAAAGTAAGCAAATTTAAAAGTTGAAGGTTAACTTGATTTTGAGGTAGTTAATCTGCTGTTCAAAATTCGATTTATGTAATGACGCAATCCCAAAATACCAACTTTGCAATAAATACTTTGCAGTATTTCTAGAATGTAGTCTAGTAGGCATAACTGTGTTGCAGACAGTATCGTCTCAGCATATGATCTCTCCCGTTAACTGGTTACCACGCACAAAAAAAATAGCTATTCACAATCTACCCTTTTTCCTTAAAGTTAATAGAACATCACCCTAACAGTCCTGCATGCCACGTGCATAATGTAATCTTCGTAAGAGAACTGCACTAACTGAGATTAGACAATATTGCGGACAGGATTATTTATTTGAAGGAACAAATCTTCACGAGCATTCAAGGATTCTATTGTATTCCCATCATAAGTGCCCGTCACTACTAAGCGTTTATTAGTCCCCTTATTTAGCTGAAATAGTTATGAATCTTCCCTTAAAGGACATCAATCCGAGCATCCATGTGGTGCATTTGCAAAGAGTTCTTGTTCTTCAGGGAGGTGGATCACTTGGTGCTTATGAAGCTGGGGTATATAAGGCACTGTATCAACGCATTAGCGAACAAATAGGTGATGATGAAAACGTATTCGATATTATTGCGGGAACTTCGATAGGAGCAATTAATGCCGCATTATTGCTAAACTATGTTTTGATGAATAGGAAGAAAGGTAAGGGTAAGAAGGAAAGTTGGGAGGGTTCTGATGATATGCTCGAGAATTTTTGGATAGAAGATACTTCAACCGTTACCTATTTAGAAAATCCCTACTTTCAGAACTGGTGGTGGAAACATGGGAACCTTTTTCCTTCTGCATCCAACGAGGCTGTAAGACGGTATTTCTCAGTTAAGCAATTGCTGGCAGCAGGAGCAAGGAATGTATATTCACCACTTCCTCCTAAAATGGATACGAAGTTCTTTGACCCGTTGAACACCTGGCATCGATATTCTAACGTTCCCCTAAAGAGTATCATTAACAAGTACTGGGATTATGACAGTTTCCCTATAAAAACAAGTTTGGAACGAGGCGAGCCGAGGCTGCTTCTTGTTACCGTGGACGTGCAAAAAGGAGTAGTACTAACTTTTGACAGCTATCCTAAGATCATAAAAAATGATGATGATGATAAGAAGGTTGATTATCTCTGGCAAACCGAATATGATGACGAAAAAGGTCTTGTTATAAGATATGAAAAAGGTATTGGCATAGAACACGTGATGGCCAGCGCCTCAGTCCCTATATATTATGATTATACTATCATAGAAGCTGAAAAATCTGTACCAATAGGCGATAATGAAAACATTCAGACGGTCAAACGCTATTTCTGGGATGGCCAATTATTGAGTAATACTCCGCTGCGCGAGTTAATAGGCGAGCATAAAGAGTATTGGGAGTCGGTACTTGATCCCAACAAGTTGAAGAGAGAAGTTTTAACGGGAGAAATTCAGGAACACAAAGTTCCAGACTTGGAAGTATATATAGCAAATTTGTGGCCAACTGAAGAACATGACATACCACAGGATCATGATCTTGCTATTGATAGGAAGAATGACCTGCTATATCACGATAAAACAAAGTACGACGAGAAGGTTGCAGAATTTATAACAGATTACATAGACCTAACAAGGAAACTGATCAAATTTGCGAAGCAGAAGGGGGCGACTGAGTATGAAATTAGAGACATTTTGGAGCAACGTGGGAAGAGCACATTTAGGACAGGAGAACGAAGAAAATACGTAGAATTGCTAAAGGGCCGTTTTGCTATAAACAAGGTAGTCCGCATAGAAAGGAAAGATGATCCAGATGCAATCTCTCAAAAATGGGCTGATTATTCCTCAGGCAGCATAAACATATTGTTTGGTCAAGGGTTCAAGGACGCGCTGACAGCCATGGATTTAAGCGAGAAAACTACTAGGCAATCTTAGATTAGGGCGTGTCGATAGCAATTGGATATCATCAATTAAATTAAAAATCTTCGCAAGATCTTATAGCCATATATCACATTTTCCTGGCGTTGTCGTATTTGAGAGAGAACGTTCACTTATTCAATGGTACTACTCGTTTCATTTGGTGAATGCAGTAGAATAAACACCACTACGGTCGTGATGGATCGCGCTGCGGCGGTCCTATATTTAGTAATAGATCCTCCACAGAATCTGAGTTAAGTAAGGATCCATTGGAGATGTAAAACCTAAAGAGTGGTCTTGTCCTTCAGAGATATATCAGCATCGTCAGGCCGACATTACTAGAATTCCCAACTATGATGAAAAGATGAGATTTCGAAATCATATACACATCTAGATATGGTTTCGAATTCAAGGTTCAATGACAGTGAACCAGAGACGAATATGTCATATCAGATTTAAACTATCATTATTAGATATTGGGAGGGTATAGAACTCTCTAACTGAATGAAAAAAATACTAATAAATTCCCACATTTTTTGCGTTTACTAATTCAGCGTATTAATAGTTTCATTTGGCAAACGTAGTAAAACTATCCCTAACGTTACTCCATCATTTAGTAGTGTGTCAGTTAGTGATTGATTACCAGATGCTTTTCTTTCAGACCAGCTGATTATAATATTTTTATCATCTGCTGATATTTCTACGTCCTTTAGGTTTGGTATAGTACTATTTGTGAGACCAACTGTGTTAGTGAATGTTGAACCGCCGTCAGTCGAAGATCTGAACATTATCTCATCATTACCTGTTTTATTGGAAAACGAGAAAACATATATGTCATTGACTAATGTAGCAGAAGCAGCCTTTGCAGAATAGGAGTGTAACGAATTATTTCCGCCTGAAAAAAACAAAAATAAGGGACATAGCACCACTATCAAGATAGTTAATACTATAGCTAATCCTATTTCAATCACTATCTTCATAATTAATTTCAAGAAAAGCATTCTATTTAAGGAGGATGCGTATGAAATTCAGAATATACATGCTGACTGGACATTTGAATCCGATGGAAACTTGCCGGTAATCTCTTTTTGCATACTCTAATAATTATCGCCATAATTAATTCTTCATTCAGTAGCTGATTATGGCGAACCCAATAGACAGTATTTGCTTTTGGAATAGGAGTAGGAAACTCATTTTTAAGTCTCAATATAAACCCATGAGCGTCTTAGAAGCTGTACCAGCCTGTGCGTCAGTTTCTATTGTTCGTTGCGTCGAGTCAACATATGACGTTTGTATTATTTTTTAAGAGCTGTCCCTACGAATTCTTTGTTTGACTGTTAAATTGTTCAATCTGCTTGTTGAATTGGTCAAGTAGTGCCGCATAATCCGCTTGTTTGATAAGCATCAAACTAAAAATTTGGAGAGGGCGCAATCCTCTTAGCAGTTAGACGGTCAGCAGGTATACCGAAAACACAGAATCTAACTATTCAGAGAATGATAAATAGGCAAAGAATGGGGCAAAGAATGGGGGTTTCCTGAGACCTAGAATTAGAAGAACTCAACGTAGATACCAAACTAAGTCATTTAACGCACCTTCATTATATTATGATTTGTTAGCTTGACCTGTGTAAGGTAATGTTGTAGTTGTTATCCTTTAATTCCGAGTCGAGTCCTGAACTAACCAGTAGTAAATCAAAATAATGCATTCTTTAATTGCTTTTGTTTACTGGATGCTACATTACATTTTGTATTTTCTCTTTTCTTTCCATTTAAAACTATATTCAATAGTTATAGTCGTATTCATCATGAGTAACGTCATCAAATCAGATTTTATCCCGTAAACCTGCTGGCATTTTTCTTTTAAAGGCGAGAGATCAAAAGCTAGGCGTTCTCTTATTATTTTTTTACATGTATCACCATTGCTTTCATGTCCCAACGCGAGCTTTGCATGGGGACTCAAATCAGTATTCGTGAAGCCAAGCGCTGCCACAAGGCTAAACTCGTGTTTCTCACACCCACCGGAATAAGACACAACGATTGACAAAATATCATTTTCTATGAATTTAGCTTCTATCAGATTAAATATATCCATTTTCATTTTTTGTATATGCGATTCATTTTCAATAACTATGATCCGAGGGGTCTTCGCTGTGGAATTAGAAACTTGAATCAAAGTGTTGGGCAGTATAATCATAAATATTAATATCATATAAATTCGCCTGATCTTCGGGCTTTTTCAATAGATTTGTAAGCGACTATTGCTAGTATATTTTTTTTAGTTTTCAGAGTAGTAATTCTTATTGCTAGTCGCACCATCTCTTGCTATCTTTTAATTACAAAATTTTCGCTCCTAACTAAACTCTTCTTACAGTTGTATCAAATGCTGCGTACACTGCTGAATTTTTAGACGACGAAAAATTCAGTATCCCTAACAATGGGAAAAAAGAGTTGTCTAGCATGCGCAATTCTATGTGTTCCCATATTTTCGGCCATTATTGCTAGTAGTTTCCCATCGTCCAAGAATAAAGCCTACAAATTATCTGCAAACTCTGTAGCCCTAGTAACATCTTCACCGGAACAACCTGTATTAGGACAGACATTTGACCTCTGACAATCACCAACTTGCCTGAAATCGGTGTCTCCTCGAACTAAAATACCTTCGATCTTATATGGTTTGTCATCATTGATGACAGGGGAGCCTGAATTCCCACCGTAAGTATCGAGGTTACACACGGCATATGATTTGTTCTGATTATCCCGAACCCAAGCACCTCCAGCATACTTCAATGGCAATCCTACTGGATGCCCAATAACATGTACCTTTGCGCTATCAGGTATCTTGCCAGTTTTTCGTATATTCTTAAAATGGGTATGATTTTCTACGGGACGGTCGAGCCTAACTATACACCAATCGCTCCCTTTACCGGGATCCTGCTTTCTCCCTACGATTTTTTTCCCTTTGTAAATATCAGAATTAATAATAGTAGTTCTTGCCTTTTTTTTGTTCACCATTCTGTATCCAAACACAAATCGGGTATTTGTTAGATCATTAACATTTTTTACACAATGGCCTGCAGTCACAATCAGGTCTGGACCTACTAAAAATCCAGAGCAGAAGGCGCCAATAGGCTGTTCCCTAAATGTTTCCTTCTCACATAAATTTAACGCATCTCCAAATTTAATAGTCTGTAACTGAGATTTACCGTCTCCATTATCCTGTATATCGGAGGCTTTCCATAAAGAAACAACACTATCGCACTCTTTTTTCTGCTGACCATTAAGCTGATAGAAGTCCTTTCTATCATCAGCCCCATACACAAGCTTCTGTGCCGATCTAAAGGCTTCATGCACTTGTTTAGTGCTAAATCTAGGTGGAATTCCTCTTGTGCTAATCAAACCTCTTCTTTCTCCCGCTTTTCTCTTCTCTTTTTTCTCTCTTTGTCTCGCATCAAGCTCGTTTTGCAGTTCCGTTATACTATAATTGTTTATTAATTCTCTTATTACAGAAACATGTATTTTTGACATTTTGGTACTTTACCCACAATAGTATTTAGACATTTTGTTCTAGATAATAGTCTTTTGATTATACGAGTAGCATTCAAACATTCTATTGTCGAGATGATATTCGACTATATAGTAAACATGCATCGGCCAACTTATTCTATTCTTACACACCTTTTATTGCCAAAATGGGGACCAATTCCATCAACTAGGCGATTGCGGGAATTGGACTCTTATTTCAGTAGTAAATCATTTATGGATACTACCAAGAGCGAGGCAACGCTAGTACTAGCAATAGACAAGATTATTGAAATCAGAATTAATTCTGCACTCTCCTCCGGTTGTTAGATCCCATGTGAACCTACGTGTAAAGAATCTTGACGATTTAGAATATTACTCTAATCCTGTTGAATTGGATACAACCGAACGCGGACGTGATGCTTGCAATTTCGTATTGACATGTTAATGAAACTGAATATACCACTCACCTCAAATTAATAGTGTCAATTTGGAGACATATTAATTTGATAATGATACGTTTCTATAAAGTAATGCATTTTGCACAAAGTTTAACTAACAACCATCTCAACTATCTATATTGACATTTGAAGCTAACTGTTCTCTTAAACACCCGATGTATTGTACGGTATCAAGATTAGACATAATGTTTAATGAAGAAAAAAGTGTCTTTCCTCTCGAAACATTACTCAATGCTGCTGATGATTCATCCTCGCCACCAGAAAATAAATGGTCATTTGACAAAGATACATTAATGATTTACAATAATAAATATTGGAAGGGCTTCTTCCCAGTAGATCAGAATTTTGATGCAGTTAGATATTTTGGAGGATTTTGGAAGCGTTTTTACAAAGAGGAAGATATTATAAAAGGAGTCACGCATCCATACGAGGTACCATCGGTATATGCTGCCAACTTACCCCAACTAGAAAACATCCATCGGGGATTAGGACAAGTCATACACCTAAAATATACTAGTCCCGAATATTCACTTTTCTATGATTTGCTAAAGATAGTTGATAAGGACATAGTTCTTGGAAAAGCCTTCTTAGGTATCTCTCCCTTCAGCATGCAAATACTAACCTTTAGTATGGCAAGAAGGTATGATGTTAATTTTATGACAGAAGAGGATCATGAGACAATTTATCAACAATTTGCAAGAGTGCCAAATGTCGAAGAGGTCATTGGAAAATGGAACGGCAAGCTGGTTTCTGACAGCGCATTAACGCCTGTGACACAGGTGTTCAACTATGCTAGGGACAACGTTGGTCAACTCCAGATGGAGTATACGTTTGGAGGGCTACTTAAGGGGATATCGAGAGTTGTTCTAACGTCGGAGCAGATGAATATGTATGACTTTACCAATTGGCATGACGAAGTCAAGGCTGTTAAGGATGACTTTATGGTGGGCAAATGGTGCTCCCCATGGACGAAAATTCCATTAAACTTTGGTCCTAGTTTTTTGGGTGTTGAACATGGAACAGAAGGAGACAGATTCTGTCTACGATTCACCTTAATGCGTGTTTGATAACATTGTAAAGGATTCGTGAAACTCTTAGTTTGTATATTTATTTCTGGTCCCCTTCAGCGTTAATCGCAAGCACGAATAAACCGTAGGGTTTCTGACTCCTTCCCCGCCTCTATACCCGATATACTCTCTCTCTTTCAGGGAACCCTATCTGAGAACTATATTACAGTGGGCCCAATGGTGTGAACCATTTTCGACCTAAATGCTGGGCCGAAATATCTCTTGGTCTCTCAGGTCTGCTCCTTTGGAGCAGATTAGTGATGGGATTGATAACGGTTCAGTTTTGTTGAGCAAGACATCCGGTTTTATTACAACCGCAGGTATCGTTGCAACTGGAATTTTGGGGTTCCTAACATTTTTGAAAAAGATGGCCAGAGTAATACTGTTATTAAGACTATCGATGTTGACGGCATTCCCACAGATATTACCTTTGATCCAAACAATAACAACATGTATCTGACTTCTGGTTTCCGTAATTCTACCACCGTAATAGATGGCAAGAACGATACCGCTATCAAGACTATACCTCTAGAGGGGATACCTGAGGCAATTGCCTTTGATCCAAGTAACGGCAGAATGTTGGTGACTCTCAATGTACATCTTGGTGCTATATCAGTAATAGACGACAAGACGAACGCAGTTATCGAGAATATCCCGCTCAAAATGGAGACGCTGAAGATTGACCTCAATCCGATTAATGGAAATCTCTATGTGAGAAACACCATGGACCGAACAATTGGGATTATCGAACCAGGTTAATAAAATGACACAGTACCAATTTACATACCGTAAGCATTACTCAATAAGGGTAAGGTATTTCTGATGTCTGTGAAGACATACAATACGAGAAATCTGTTAGTCGTTTTCCAGTAGTGGTTTAGCAAGTGTAACAATACGACTGCCTAATACACGCCGTCCCCTCACTTTTCAATGTGAATGGTTAGGACTAATAACGAAACATTAGAAAAGTAATTTTAGCTCGAAACATAAAATGCAAATAGACATGACCTTCAAAGTTTTAATTACTCACGCAAGCACGGACAATGACGAACACACGTACTATGGAATTGCATTTCTCAATCCAGGCAGGATCAAATCGGGTAAGTTAAAGTACTCTGCTAGCGATAACAAATTGAAAGTAACCCTTACATTTGAGGGAAGCCCCATAAAAGTAGGTGAGAAATTTCTGGCGATACTAGTGCCAGTAAATGAGAGTGAAATTACAGAGAGTACAACTCCAGAATTTAAGATACATGAAAATAGTCCAGCAAACGCCCCCGAGGTTGTAGATTTCTAAGCAACTGCTTAATAGGTGGTTACGCCAGAAGACCTGCAACAATAGTTCCGTTCCTCTTTTTTTTCTCTTATTTCTGAGTAACTAAATAAAGGATTCATACAATGTCAAATCGGAAAGTTCGGGCGACCCTTTGAGCTCTCTGTTCTCTAATTTGTCTTACGACCTCGTAAAAATGGTCCTAGATCGTCTAGGGGAAACTCAATTCTTGAAAAAGGAAGTCGAATCTCTAGAGAAGGAAAAGAATTTGCTGCAGCAAAAGATTGTCCAACAAACTGAGATCTACACGAAATTCATGGAATCTGCCGCAGAGAAGGCTATAGAGAGAGTCGTAGACTATAGCAAGCGGGCGATCCAATCTATTTGCACGGAAGACTTTTCTGAGAAACAAATAGAGGGTTCACAGACATTACCTACAGTAAGCAATTCCAAGGATTCTGCTCCTGCAACATCAAAAGTGAACCAAGACATTAGCTCTGAAACTAAAAGGATGAGATAAAAATTGGTACGAGGCTAGATCATACCGATTTATAAGTCAGCTCACTACACAGATAGGTCACATTTTCGTCTGGATGTACATAAATAATAAGTATTGATAACTATTGTGTTATTTAAGAACTCAGTTACGATTATGACGTATAAATGTTGAAAGCGATACGTCATCTCTGTGGCTAATGTTCGTATGACCATCATCAAACTATTCACAAATATGTCCCTTACATCACATCCATTTGAGGGAACTTAGAGAGGTTTATCTTTTCTCAGTCCATAATATGGCAGTTATTACCGCTACCGCTAATTTCAGCTTTATCTTCGTTTGCTAGTGACGTTTATTCATTAATACTAACTATTCTTTGGAACAGAGTATGATAAATCCTATCAAATATGTTCGTTTGAATCAGAAGTTTGCCATTTGATGGGAATATTGAAGAAGTGACAATCGTATTCTTCAAAAATTAGTCAGGATGAAAGCAAAGCTAGTTACCATTCCGTGTTAAAAACTTAAATATTTACTTTGTACAAAACATTGCATTATTTGGATACATCCTCGTATCATTCACCTAAAATGTCTCTGATATCATTATTCATATTTGCATTAGGCGTTTTCATTATCGGCTTTGAAGCCTCGACGATATCTGATCGATGTGAAAGCTTAATTTGTTTTCCATATATTACGTGGCCCTTAGATGAACTAAAGATAGCATCGGTACTGGCCGGAGGATCAGAGGAAATAAATGAGAACGATGGTGGGCAAGAGCTGCAGCCATCTGAAGGAGAAGAGAACGATGGTGGGCAAGAGCTGCAGCCATCTGAAGGAGAAGAGAACGATGGTGGGCAAGAGCTGCAGCCATCTGAAGGAGAGAATGAGATGCTTGACCCTCTTCCCCCCTTCCAACAGGAGTGCAATAATGAGGAGGTTTTGGATGAGAGTGGAAATTGTGTGCCGCAGTGTGGTATAGGGGAGGTTTTGGATGAGAGTGGAAATTGTGTGCCGCAGTGTGGTATAGGGGAGGTTTTGGATGAGAG
>JAATVS010000518.1 GCA_014523695.1 Nitrososphaerales archaeon TH5895 | reverse complement strand
TGAAGGCAATTGTAGACTCGTAAAAGTTCCAGGGTTGATTATTTTTGCCAAAATCTCCAATCCCGTCACTATTCGAGGTCCAGGTTTGCTAAAATAAGAATTTGCGTTTACACAGTATACTTCTCCTCTCTTAACTGCGTTCAAAGTCTTCCATCCTTCTTTATCGTTTAAAGCATCTGAGATGAGAGTCCTCTCTATGTCGAAACCGCAGGGCATGAGAACAATCTTATCCGGTTGGCATTGAGAAATTTCGTCAACACTTATGCGACGCGACGGCTCTCCACGCGAGCTAATGCAATTTATCCCTCCGGCTATCTCGACCATTCGGGGTATCCAATGACCAGCCACATAGAACGGATCGGTCCATTCTATACAGAGTACCTTAGGCGAGTTGAATCTCTCACCCAGTTTCTGCGATACCCTGCTTTTTACCCAATTAATTCGTCGTCTCAGATTGGATACTACTAAACGTCCTTTCTCCAGTTTATCGACTTTTTTGGCCACATATAATATGCTATCCAGTATATCTTCAAAATCATGAGGGTCAAGTACAATTACATCTGGCTCATATCCAAGTATTTCAAATGCTCTCTCTATCTCCTTAACATGGGGAGCGCATACCTTACAAACACCTTGAGCAATTATGAGATCAGGCATTGCTTCCTTTAAGACATGGCTGTTTAACACATAAATCTCTCCTCCAGTGCTTGACAATTCTCCAATCCTTCCATCAATTTCTCGGCTGCTCATCAAAGAATAATCTAGGGAGGAATTGACCACCCTTGGTTTTCCTCGAGCTGAATCCGGATATTTGCACTCATGTGTCACCCCGGTGATCTGCGTTTCTAGTCCTAACTCGTAGAGAATCTCCGTAGAGCTGGGCAAGAATGAAACAATTCTCTTGTTCAATTCGATTCTCCTGTTACTGACCTTTTCTAATAACTCCAGTTCCTTTTACTTTTTTGCCTCGATAACAGGATCCAATACACGATAAAATTTGTAGTAATCCTGATCCAAGTAAATAATTGCTTCGGCTTACACAATTGGCGGCGAAGTTAAACGAAACGCTTTGTTATTGTGCAACATATCCGCAATAGTAATATCATATTTTACCACCAAGACTGAGCTATCATTCCTTTCCAATACAATATCGTCAATGTATCATTTTACTAGTGATATCAAAATGACTTCGGCTGTCAGATTGAACTATAGATTTTTATCATCTTGCTCATGTTAAGTTAGTCACCTATAGTTAGTCACGTTTATATATCGGGGCGCCATATTTATCTGTAAGGTGAATTTGAAAGCAATGAGTTTTTGGAATATAGAACCTGACGGTTGGTTTTCAGGAGCAAGGAGATTACTGCCCTTGTTGGACAGAGAGATTAGACCAGCATTCTTTGATGAAGTGCTTACGCGTTTTTCAAAAATGGAAGAAGAGCTTGAACATCTAGAAAGTCAAGCGCCAAAAGAACTTATCACGGAACATGAAAATTCAGATGGAACCAAAGTTCGAAGAATAGGTCCGATAGTCTATGGATACACTATGACGGTCGGCCCAGATGGTAAACCAGTAGTGCGCGAGTTTGGTAACCTCAAAAGAGATCATAAACATGGCCTCAATGCTGATATTAAACCAGCTAGACCAGAAATTGGAGAGGAAAGGGAACCCATGATCGACGTGCTGGCAACAGAAACGAATGTCAAAGTGACCGTCGAAATGCCTGGAGTTGAAAAGGATAAAATCAAAATAGATGCCTATGACAACACAGTACAAGTAAGAAGCCTTGATCCTACAAGAAAATATCACAAAGTAATAGACCTACCTACAGAGGCAGACGTAAAAACAGCCCGATCGAAGTACAACAATGGCATCCTGGAAATAACCTTTGACAAGAAAAAGGAAACAAAGCCAAAGGGAAAGCAGATCAAGATCGAATAGCAGACGTATTCGAAACCAATCCCTCTTGTAGTATCGTTATCCTCTTATAGAGGGCTCACTTTTTTTCTTAGTCAGAATTCGTAATTGACAAATTGCGTTAAGGTTTTATTAAGTAGGAATTACCTAACTTTCATCAATATTACTTCAGAAAATTCAATAAGTATGCTTATGATCAGTAGATGGGTCTATCAATTATTCAAACGAGAAGTACCTTTAAATCCTGTCTTGTATGTATTTGAACCAATTTAGATCATCATCGAAGTAGATGGTATTAAATGGTACTACTTCAGGGTCGATGATAGGTGTCTGCAGCTCAGAGATTGCAGCAATGCATTAAGACTAAAAAAAGATCGGACTTCGACGAACTTATTTCGTAACTGATGTTTGCATACCCATTATTTTCCCTTCATGACACCGTATCATGGAAGTCTTAGTCCTAACGACTAACACGGGAATTACCAAAATAATCGTTTCTTGACTTTTGTAACAATTGTATTACCAGCTAGCATGCCGAATTTACCAAAAAAATTTATCTGCTTCTTAAGGGTTCTAGATACTGTACCCGCATCACTTGCTACTCTAATCCCCTTTCTTGTCAAAGCGTATTGACCTTCATCAGTTTGATATAACAAATCTTCTTCCACCAGTTTGGCTAGCAACGGATACACAATTTTAGGTGATGGTTTCCATGAACCTCCACTTTCTACTAATAAAGTTTCACCTATCTCTTTGGCATTCATCGGCTTATCCTTAAGCATATTCAAAAGGTACATCCGTGGGAAGCCTCTATTTAGCAATGTGGTAGCCTTGTCTTCCCATCCAGAACGCATTTGTAATTTCTTGTTATACTAACCCATACGGCATATAAAAAGTTGAGCCAGATCTAGAGCATAGAAATTGTCTTAACGCACCCTCCGGTTATCGGAAGCATTATCCTTTATCATACTTCAAGGAAAAGAGGCTAACAAGGACCCGTGTATTAGATTTATTGCAGAAATTAAGGAAGCGCAGGTTATGAATAGAAGATAGAATCCTTATTCGAGATAAGCTGTACATCATCGTGATGTCTCCACAATGAAGAATGTTATTGCAAATAATATTGTGTAGTAAGTTCAAATATATGATGTGCTTCAGGGATCGGTCATTGTTCGCTTGTACAGTGCCGCATATGTCAATGTCGATACAGAGGTGGCATATACAAATATCTTTAGTTGTCATGTGTGTGTGATATAGGATTGGAATTTAGTTCATGTCAATGGATTTTGTGGAAGTTGAAAGAGCAAAGACTCTTGCGTACTTTAAGCAAGTAGAGGAGATCTATCTAGCTTCTTTTCCAGTTTCACAAATTAGGCCTACCAAGATGATTACACGTATGCTTGAATTCGACTCAAACTATCACCTTTTTGTGGTGAAACAACACGACTTCTTAGTGGGATTTTCCTTACTC